>CALAHL010000244.1 GCA_937891725.1 uncultured Rhodospirillaceae bacterium
TTCGACGTGTCGAGACTTTAGGACTTAGGCGTCAACAGAACGGTGTCCTGGTCCGTCTTGTACACTTCGGCATCGTAGGACTTGGCGCCCTCGAGCTCGGCACTGGTGTAAGGCACCAGCACGAAGACCTCGTCGGAGTTGCCTTGGTAGAACTCGACCTGATCCACACTGATGGCGACCGGCTTTTCGCCGATGCCAAGGAACCCGCCGACATCGACGACCATCGCGTCAAGCTTTCCGTCTGCGGTCACCAGGACATCACCGATCTCGCCGATGCTGTTCCACTCCGCATCGTAGGCATCGGCGCCAATGATCACCTCGGCGCTGAGCTTCTCGCCGGTCATTTTTGTCTTTCCGGCAAGAAAGGCTTCGCGCGAGGTCGGCTTCGTGCGCTCGGTCTCAGCAACATTGCGGTCGTCAGCAACCTTGCCGTCACGCATCGACAGGCGCTCATCACGCTCATAGGCCTGGGCCCCTTCGAGGTCCGCCTTGGTCGCGCTCGTGGTGAGGCGATACTCGTCGTCACCGGTCTTCACCATCGACAGACGGTCGAACGAGATAGCGACGTCCTTTTCGCCCATGCCGATGAAACCGCCGACCCCGAGGATCACGGCTTTAACCGAGCCGTCGTTGCCGATCACGACATCGTTGACGTCACCCACGGCGTCCGCATCCTCGGCTTTCGACGCGTAGACAGTCCGCCCCATAAGATTCGAAGCGAGGTAGCCCTGGGTATCGGCAGAGCCCACTGTCTTGATGGTCATCATGTAGACGCTGTCATCGGACCCACCGGCGGGCGAGGCCGCCATTGCCGGAGTGGCCATTAAAGCGACGAGTGCAGTCGTCGCGAGCATTTTCTTCATCATAGGAAAACCTTCCAGTTTTGATCTCACGGTCATCTGCCGTACTGATCTAACGTCTTATGCTCTACAAGGTTCCTATTTTTTTAAATTGTTATTTCGCTGAACTGACATTAGTGACAACAGTTACTCAAAATTATAAATTTGCATTCGACATTTGTGAAAATATAAAATTTATTATTGGTTTTTTGACTTCCACTGCGGCAGCCCGACCCGCGCCCGCCAGTGGTGGGCGATCTCGTCTCGCCGGGCGACCCAGATCCCGCCCTTAAGGGCGATATGCCGGAGGACCTGCTGCAGCCCCGCGATCCGACCCGGCCGGCCGATGATACGAAGGTGCAGTCCGATCGACATCATCTTAGGCGTGGTGCGCCCCTCCTCCCACAGCCAGTCGATCGCATCACAGCAGTACCGCGCGAAATCCTCGGCGAAATGAAAGCCGCCGCCGCGCTGAAACCGCATGTCGTTGGTGTCGAACGCATAGGGCAGCACGATGTGCGATTGACCTGCGACCTCGGTTACCATCGGAAGATCATCGCCGTAATGATCGCTGTCGTACAGAAAACCGCCCTCTTCGACCAACAGCCGTCGTGTGTTCGGACTGGGCGCCGACCGGGTGTGCCAGCCGGCCGGGCGAACACCGGACGCCTCCCGGATTTCGGACACCGCGCGCCGGATCAGCGCCCGCTCGGCATACTCCAGCATCCCGGCATGCCGCTCCCACCGATAGGAGTGGCAGCCGATCTCATGGCCGCGAGCGACCGCGTCCCGGGCCAGCCACGGCGACAGGGTCAAGGCCCGCGCGCAGCAGTTCATATGCGCCTTCATGCCGTACCGGTCGAGCAATTCGACCACCCGCCAATACCCGGCCCGGGTGCCGTAATCGAAATGGGTATCCTTGGCCGCGTCCGGTGCGCCGACCACCTCTTCGACAATCTCGTAAACCGCCTCGTTCCGCTCATCGCCAAGCCCGACCGACAGCTCGGCGCCCTCTTCCACATTGACGACAAGTGAGATCGCCAGCCGCGCGTCATCGGGCCAGTTCGGATGCGGTGGCCGCCCGCCATAGCCGAGGAAATCCCGGTTTGTCATGCCCGTTCCTCGATCAGGCGGCGGAGCGCGCGTGCGGCGGCGGGAACCGGCTCGACCAACGGAACCGAAGCGGTCGTGCTCAACTGCCGGGCGGCATCAACCAAAGGCCCGCCGCCGACGATCACCGCCTCCGCAGACAGCTCCGTGGCCGCGCGCTCCAACAGGGCCGACAGCTCGACCAGCAACCGGGCCGGATCTCCCATCACCGTGTAAGGATCTCCCTCGATCCCGATGATCCCAGCACACGCCTCGGCATGGCCGTAGCGTTCGACCAGCTCCGTCATCGCACCCGCCAATCCCGGCGTGGTCGACAAAATCACGAACCGACCGTGACCGGCCGCCTCATCCATCGCCGCCTGCGCGATGCCGACCGCCGGGACCTTCAGATTGGCTTTCATCCAGTCCAGCCCCGGATCGATGAAGGCGGATACGATCACCCCGTCGAGCGGGTCGTATCCGCCCTCGAACAGGGCGATCGTCGATTTGGTCGCGCGGGCCAGGCCCACGGACTCGGTGATGATCGGGGGCGCGTCTACATTGGTGACGGGGACAACGGTCCATGCCGTTCCCAGAGTGTCCTGCGCGAAGGCTGCCATGCGCTTAGTCGATGCGGTCGTGCTGTTCGAGTTGAAC
>CALAHL010000245.1 GCA_937891725.1 uncultured Rhodospirillaceae bacterium
CACCGTTGTTGAGCGCCAAGCGGTACAGCCCGGCCCCGTTAACCGCCCCTAAAGTGGCCCCGAGCGCGATCGTCGCATGGCCGCAGAACGGCACCTCCTGCTCCGGCGCGAAATAACGGGTGTGCCATCGGTCACCGGATTTGTAGGAGAATGCCGTCTCCGAGTACCCGATCTCCGCTGCGGCCTTCAACATCTCCGCCGCCTCGGCCGGACCGTCCAGCAACGCCACTCCGGCGGGATTTCCGCCGACGCCGTCCTTCGCAAAGGCCGACACCCGCCTCACCTGACCCATAACCATCACCGGTCTCCGATATTGTTATGCGCGCTAACGTAGCGGTGCAGGGCAGCCCGTCAAAATGAGAAGTTTTTCTGCTGCGAGTTAGGATTTCTAACCCCTTCGCGGCAACCCCAACGGCGCGGAAACGCCTTGCGCCTAGAATCGGATCTTGGCACCAACGGTGAATTGCTGGCTGACCTGCGGGTCGACCGGGCCTGTCTCGGTATTGGAAGCCCCGTGATAGAATGCCCGATAATCGGCGCTGAAGCCCCAGGTCTCAGTGACGGCGTAGTCCGCGCCCAGGCCCAATTCCAAGGCGGGCACAACATCGTCCGCCCGGCTTGGGTCAGCGCTCGGCACCCGCATGCCGCCGCTATCCTGCCGCGACACCATGCCGATACCGGCCGAAATGCGCGGGGTGATGGCGGTCCCGGTGCGCACATCATAGGAGCCCGAGAACATCACCTCATATCCGCCAGTCTCGCGCCCCGGACCCGGTGACCCGATCCGTCCGCCCTCGGTGATCGACAGGACGTTCGCATGGCCTTGGCCACCGTAGTTGAAATCCACGGCCAGACGCCGCGACATCAGATCGTTGACCTGCAAACCGTCGTCCCGTGTGCCGACGTCAAACCTTGTGGACGGCTGAAATTCAATCTCACCGACCACATACCACGGCGACGTATCGCCCGCCGCACCGGCCTCGTTCGCCGACGCACCCGCCGGAAGCGCGCACATGACCAAGGCTACGGCCAAAAGCCGCAATCCGCTGATCCGGTCGTGTACATGGTCGGGCGGGCTGACCATCATCGTGCTCCCAATAAAGACCGCTTTTTGCGGTTTAACTGAGCCGAGCGCCCCTCTCCCTTCAAGTAAGATAGCACCAGTCTTGACGCAATCCAAAGGGAGTCCGTCATGTCGAGGCGCCTTCGGGACACATTTTCTTGATCGGCGCCCCCATAATGGCCACACATCCATGCCCATCCCGGAGTTTCCCAGATGACCGATGCCCCCCGCTTTTCTCGAACCGACGACCTCGCCCTCGCGGATATCGAGGATGCGTCCAAGGGCTTCGGAGACGCCTTGATCCGGACCCCGCTGGCACTGGCGCCCGCCCTGTCGCAACAGTTCGGCTGCACCCTGCATCTGAAGCTCGAGAACCTGCAGCACGCGAATTCCTTCAAGGCTCGCGGTGCCTTCACCAAACTCTCTGCACTGACAGATGCGGAACGCGCCCGTGGCGTGATCGCCATGTCGGCGGGAAATCACGCTCAGGGCGTCGCCTACCATGCGGCCCGCATGGGAATTCCGGCCACCATCGTGATGCCGGCCACCACCCCGTTCTCAAAGGTGGAGCGGACGCGCCAGTTCGGGGCACGGGTCGTCCTGGAAGG
>CALAHL010000246.1 GCA_937891725.1 uncultured Rhodospirillaceae bacterium
AACCCCGATCACTCGCGCGAAGGATCTCGCCGCGGGTGCGTCGGCGCGCGAGCGGAACCATGTCGGGGTGTTCGATCTGATGATCGCTGGGCAGGGCCCCGCCGCCTACAAGGCGGTGCGGACGCATCTGACGGAGCATCCGCGCGACGCCCTGATCACCCAGACCTGCGTGGGCGTGTTCGGCATGATCGGTTTCAGCGGACAGCCGGGCCGGGAATCCGAGCAGTTGGCGTTTACAGCCGGACTTGCCCCGCATTACGGCGAGGACTGGTGGTTTCTGTGCCAGCATGCGTTCTCACAGGTCGAGGCCGGCCAGACTGCGCCTGCGACCGCGACGATCGAGCGCTCGCTCGCGCTCAACCCGAACAACGCCAACGCCGCCCATATCCGGGCCCATGTGCATTACGAGGCGGGCGAGACCGAGGCCGGCTACCGATATATTGACGGCTGGCGGGCCGATTACGGCAAGCGCGGGCAGCTGCACTGCCACATCTCCTGGCATGTGGCGCTGTGGGCGCTGGAGCGGGGCGATGTGGCGACCATGTGGCAAGTGCTGGATGCCGATGTGGCGCAGGGCGGCGCCTGGGGCCCGCCGCTGAACATCCTGACCGACACCGCGGCCCTGCTGTACCGGGCCGAGCTGGCGGGGGTCGACGTCCCGGCGGAACGCTGGCAGGCGGTCAGTGATTATGCCGTCAAGATGTTCCCGAACCCGGGCATCGCCTTCGCCGACACCCACGCGGCCTTGGCCCACGCCATGGCGGGAAATACCGACGCGCTAAAGAAGATCATCGCCGATGCCAAAGGACCGGCCGGTGACGTGGTCAAACTGCTGGCGGAAGGCTTCGCTGCGATCGGTGCGGGCAAATGGGCCGAGGCGACCGGGCACCTGGTCAAGACCATGGCCGACCACCAGCGCATCGGCGGCAGCCGCGCACAACGCGACCTGATCGAATACGCCCTGCTCGGCACGCTGCTGAAACAGGGCCGCGCCGATGAAGCGCGCCTGCTGCTGGCGATGCGGCGACCGCTGAAGGTGGGCTCGGCGGCGGTGAAGGGAGTCTAAGGCTCAGGCCGATCCTATGTCGGCTTAAGATGTCCAGGGTTTACCGGCCACCCTCAAATCGTCTTGCCGTCGCCCGACTTCGGCGCGGTCTGGTCTTCCTCTTCCTTCCAGCCCGGTGCGTCGTTCGGATTGACCCGGCGGATGATGATGTCGCCGTTCGGCAGGATCTCGGGCACCTCGTAGCGGGGGATGTCCTGCATGAACAGGGCGAGCCCTTCCAGAATCGCGGACAGGCCCTGTTGGATGCGCTGCTCGGCATCGGTCTGGCCTTGGCTGGGCTGATCGGCTTGCGCGAGCGCCGGTGACGCGGCCGAGGCAGCGGTCAGGGACAGCGCCAGCAGGGTGGTGGCGAGCCTGTGTTTCATGGTCATCCTCCTCATTCGTTCCGGAGCAGGCCGGCCGGGCGCTGACCCAGCGCGCGCCAGGTGCCGATGAAGCCCATGGACAGGGTGATCACCGTCGCGACCGCCGCCGTGGTGGCGACCGCCGTCACCGACAGCACGAAATCGGACCGCATCACCTGAGTGACCACGCCGAAGGCGATCACGCTGCCCAGAACCGAGGCGATCAGCGCCGTCGCAAGCCCTAACATTCCGTATTCCAACAGATAAGTCTTCACGATGCGAATACGAGTGGCCCCCAGCACCTTCAGGATGATCGCGTCCCGCACCCGGCGGGCATGCCCGGCCGCGACCGCGCCCGCCAGCACCAGGGTGCCCGCGATCAGCGTGACCGCCGCCGTCGCCCGGACCGAGATCGCGACCGCCTCCAGGATCTTGTTGGCGGCGTTCAGCGCCTCCTTGACCCGGATCGCTGTGACGTTCGGCAGCGCGTTCGAGACCGCCCGCTGCACCGCCGCTTCAATCGAAGGGTCGGCCACCCGCAGGGTCGAGATCAGGGTGTGGGGGGCCGTCTCGATCACCCCCGGGGCGAACACGAAGGTGAAGTTCATCCGCAGCGAACCCCATTCGACTGCGCGGGTATTGGCGATCTCGCCGACAATCGGCCGCCCAAGCACGTTCAGGGTGATGGTGTCGCCCACCCCGACGCCGAAGCCTTCGGCGAGACGGCTGTCGAGCGAGATCAGCGGCGGTCCGCTGTAGTCAGACGGCCACCAGGAGCCGCTCTCGAGCTCGGTCATCTCCGGAATCTCGGCGGAATAGGTGACACCCCGGTCGCCGTTCAGTGCCCATGCCACCTCCTCGTCGACCTGGGCGTCGGCTGAGGGCACGCCGTTGATCTCGGTTATCCGGCCGCGCACCATCGGGGTGACGCGCACGTCGCTCACCCCCTCAACCGCGCCAACCACCTCTCGGAACTCGGCGATCTGGTGGGGCTGGATGTCGATGAAGAAGAAGGCGGGGGCGTTGTGCGGGATCTGCTCGTTCACCTGCCGGTTCAGATTGGCCTGAATCAGCGCCACCGTGACCAGGACCGTCAGCCCTAGGCCGAGCGCCAGCACCACCCCGGGCGTCGGTGCCCCCGGCCGGTGCAGGTTGGCGAGCGCCATGCGGAGTTCAGGGTCGCGCGGGCGTCCGGCCAGGGTCGCCAGCCGCATCACCAGCCAGGACGCGCCCAGGAACAGCGCTACCGCCGCCACCGAGCCCGCCACGAAGGCGGAGGCGAAGAAGGTGTCACGGCTGCCCAGGATCGCCAACGCCGCCAGCACGGCGGCCGAGACCGCCGTTGCCAACACGATTCGCCAGCGTGGCCTTCCGCCAAGCGGTGCGATGCTGGAGCGGAACAGCTGGGCCGCCTTGATCTCGAGCGCCTTGCCGAGCGGCCAGAGCGAGAAGGTGAGCGCGGTCATCATCCCGTACAGCGCCGCCAGCGCGAGCGGCACAGGATAGATCTTGGTCGGAATCTCGAACGGCAGCATGGCATTGGCAAACTGTGCCGCGATCAACGGCGCCAATGCCCCGACCGCCAGTCCGATCACCACACCGACCGCGCCCAGCACCATGACCACAGCGAGATAGGTCTTGAACACGAATCCGCCGCTGGCGCCCAGGCATTTCAAGGTGGCGACCGTTTCGGTCTTGCCGTCCAGATAGGATTTCACCGCCATCACCACGCCGACCCCGCCGACCAGCAGCGCCGTCAGGCCGACCAGGGTCAGGAACAGGGTGACCCGGTCCGTGAAACGCTCGTAACCAGGGGTCGCGTTGTCCAAGCCCCGCACCCGCCAGCCGGCCTCCGGAAACGCCGTCTCCAGATCCTCCATCCACGCTCCGGCATCGGTCCCGGCCGGCAGCAGAATCCGGTAGTGGTAGCGGATCAGCGAGCCGAGCTGCACCAGCCCGGTCGACGGCAGCGCCTCGGTCGAGATCAGCACGCGCGGCCCGAAGCTCGCGAAATTGATCACCCGATCCGGCTCATCGGTGACGATCGCCCGCAGCTCCAGCTCCGCATCGCCCAGCTTGAACCGGTCGCCGACAGCGAGATCCAGGCGGGATGCCAATGCGGGCTCCACGATTGCCCCGAACACGCCGTTCCGTTCCGCCATCAGGTCCTGCAAGGGGGCTGCCGGCTCCACCGTCAGCGCGCCGACCAGCGGGTAGAGGTCGTCGACCGCCTTCAGTTCCACCAGCGCGCTCTCCTGTCCGGAAACTGTCCGGGACATCGAGCGCATGCTGACGATTTCGGAGACCTGCGCACCCCCGCGTTCCAGATAGGCGCGCTGGTCGGGATCGGCTGGCTGGTAGATTTTGCGGATATCGATATCGCCGCCGAGCAGCTCGCGGGCATTGGAGTGAATACCGTCCAGCATGGCGGTCGAAACCGAGCCCACACCGGCGATCGCAGCCACGCCCAATGCCAGGCAGGCCAGGAAAATCCGGAATCCTTTGAGGCCGGTGCGCAGCTCCCGCCGCGCATAGGTCAGGGCGAGCGGGAGATCGCGGAGCCCCATTGACATGCCGCTCATTCCGCTGCCGCCCGGTCGGAGCGGCTGTCCTCGGCGATCAGGCCGTCGGCAATTCGGACCACCCGGCCGCAAAGCTTGGCGATCTCCATGTCGTGAGTAATCAGCATCAGGGTGGTGCCGTGATCGCGGGCGAGGCCGAACAGGGTCTCGATCACCGCGTCGCCGGTCTGGCCGTCGAGGTTCCCGGTCGGCTCATCCGCCAGGATCAGGCGCGGTCTGGCGACAAAGGCCCGGGCGACCGCCACACGCTGCTGCTCTCCGCCCGACAGCTGGTCGGGATAGTGGGTCAGGCGATGGGCGAGCCCGACCTGCCGCAAACCTTCCTCCGCCGCCTCGAACGCGTCGGCGCGGCCCGCAAGCTCGAGCGGAATCGCGACGTTCTCAAGGGCGGTCATGGTCGGTACCAGGCGGAAGGCCTGGAACACGATCCCCACATTGGCTCGGCGGAACAGCGCCAGACGATCCTCGTTCAGACCGTTCAGTTCCTGTCCCGCGACCTTGACCGAACCGGTGGTCGGAGTTTCCAGGCCGGCCATGATCATCATCAAAGTGGACTTGCCGGCGCCGGACGGTCCGACGATTCCGACCACCTCGCTTGCACCAATCGTCAAATCAATTCCGCGCAGGACATTGACCTCACCTGCACCGCTCCTCAGGTTCAGGGTCACGCCCGAGAGGTCGACGATCGGTCCGATAGCATCAGGAGAAGTCATGAACGGTCCTTCCAGGGTCCACACAGGAACGGGACAAACGCGGACATCCGTCACCGATATTGGCGGATATGGGCGCTTGCGCCGTTCGATCAACGGCTTGACGCGTTGCGGTATCGTCCTAGTCGCATTTGTCGCGGCGGTTTTGAGCGCATCCGCAGCACAGGCCGATCCGATCCGGATCCTGGGTCTGGGGGATTCGCTGATGGCCGGCTACGGGCTCGCGGAAGAAGACGCCTTTCCGACCCGGCTCGAAGCCGAGCTCCGGGCGCGCGGCCACGAGGTTGAGATCATCAATGCGGGCGTGTCCGGCGATACCACCGCCGGTGGGCGCGCGCGACTGGCCTGGTCGCTGGCCGACAATCCGGACGCGGTCTTTGTGGAACTTGGCGGGAACGACGGTCTGCGCGGCCTGCCACCGCAGGAGACAAAGGCCAATCTGGACGCGATCCTGAGCGAACTCGCCCGTCACGACATCCCGACCCTGTTCACCGGTATGCTGGCCCCGCCCAATCTGGGACAGGAGTACGGGGCGGAGTTCCAGGCGGTGTTCCGGGATCTCGCGGATCAGCACGACGTGGTCTTCGATCCGTTCTTTCTGGAAGGCGTGGCCGCGATTGAGGCGCTGAACCAGAACGACGGCATCCATCCGAACCGAAAGGGCGTGGACGTCATCGTCGACCGCATCCTTCCGAAGGTCGAGGACCTGATCGCCCGGGTGAAGGCGGGACGTGACAGCTAGGGCCGGATTGTGCTGATCCCCGTCTCACCCTTCCTTGAAGAAAGGATCGGGCAGCGACGGATTGCGCAGTTTGGCTGCCGCCCCGGCGCCGGTGACCGGTAGGCCGGTCGGATCGAGCAGACCGATCTGCACCAACACGTTGGCCTGATCCCACATGATGTGTTCGTAGGAGACCTTGCCGTCTTCGATGCCGACGATCACCACGAACACCACCTCGACCCGCTTGCCGGTCGGCTGGACGTTCGGAAGCATCCAGTCCATCACCGAGGTATGGGTGAAGGAAATGATGAGTTCATCGATCAGGCGCTCTTCGCTGTAGGTGCGCGAGATCGTCTCGAATTTGACGTCGGGCGGGAAGAATTGACCGATTAATCGCTTGGCATAAAACGTCCGTACGCCGCCCGGCCCTTGGCCGCCCACCATGGTGGGGATGTTCACGAGATGCGGGTTGGGCGACATGGTCGCCAGCGTCTTGTCGAGATCGCCGGCCAGTTCAGCATCCATGTGCGCATTGAAGACGGCATCGAGTTTTTCCACCAGTTTGGGATCGGCCATGGCCGTAGCTCCTTTGACGTCGATGCCGGGAAGGACGCTGCCGGCGATCGCGGTGGCGATCCCGGCAACAACTCTTCGTCTGTTCGTGTCCATGACGCGTGCTCGCATGTTCCGGCGATCTGGAAATCGACATTTCCGATTTCGCTGTGCCTTCGTCTCTTTTCGACTCTGACGACCACGCTCCAGCGTCACAGGGTATCATAGTCCCGATCCGAGGCGGCGGTAAGCTCGAAGCCGAAGTCGGAGACCTTTGTCCGGCACGACCGACCCCTGGCTCCAACGGATCAGTAATCCGTCGGCGCCCCGCCTTGTTCGATCCTGCGGGCCACGAACGCGTCGAGTTCCTCGGCGATGGCCGGGTCCAGCGGGGGCTGCCGGTATTCCGTAAGCAGGGTCTCGACCGTCCTGGCCGCGTGGGTCAGGGCATCCGGTGAGCCCGCTTCGGCCCAGGTCTCGAAATTTCGCCAGTCGGACAGCATCGGCGGAAAGAAGGCCGTCTGATAGCGTTCCTGGGTATGGGCCGTGCCGAAAAAATGCCCTGCCGGGCCAACCTCCCTTATGGCGTCGACCGCCAGGCTTGCCTCGGAGATCTCCAGCGGTTTGAGAAAGTCACCGATCATTCCGAACAGATCGGCATCCATCACCATTTTCTCGAATGACGCGGTCAGCCCGCCTTCCATCCAGCCGCAGCCGTGCATCACGAAGTTCGCGCCGCCCATCACGACGCCCCAGAGCGAGAACATGCTTTCCCAGGCGGCCTGCGCGTCGGGGGTGTTGGCGGCGTTCACATTCGAGGACCGGTAGGGCACGCCATACCGCCGGGCCAGCTGCCCTCCGATCAGCACGGCGCGCAGATATTCTGGCGTCCCGAACGCGGGTGCGCCTGACTTCATGTCGACATTGGAGGTGAACCCGCCATACATGGCCGGTGCGCCCGGCCTGGCCACCTGGGTCATGACAAGCCCGGCCAGGGCCTCGGCGTTCTGCTGCACCAGGGCGCCGGCGATCGTCACCGGTGCCATCGCCCCCGCCAGGGTGAACGGGGTGATCACGCTCGGCTGTCCGGCTTCGGCCATGGCGATCACCCCCTGCAACATCGGGGTGTCGTAGCGCAGCGGCGAGCTGGCATTGATCACCGTGAACAGGCTGGGCTCGTTACGCATGCGCTCGGCCGAGATGCCGCGGGCGATCCGGGCGATCTCGATCCCGTCATGGATCCGCTCGGGGCCCAGGGCATAGGCGTGAAAGGGTTTGTCGGTCAGGGTGACGAAATCGCGCAAAGCCTCCAGATGCCGGATCGACGCGTGCATATCCACCGGCTCGACCGGATAGCCGCCGAAGACCTGGACCGCGTTCAGGACCTGGCCGAGTTTCAGCAGCCTTCGGTAATCCGCCAGGTTCCCGACCCGCCGTCCGCCCGCCAGATCCGAGACATTGGGCGCGCTCGCCACCGAGCAGACCACCAACTCACTGCCGCCGATCCCGACGCTCCGGTCCGGATTCCGGGCGTGCAGGGTGAATGTGTCGGGAAGCGTCGAGAGACGTTCCGCCACCATTCCACGGTCGAACCGCACCCGCTCTCCCACAACCTTGGCGCCGGCGGCCTTCAGTTTTTCCAAGGCCTCCGGAAGCAGAAAATCGATTGAACGAACCCGCTGTCGCGGGAAGTAGGGGGCAGTGACATTAGACGTCTC
>CALAHL010000247.1 GCA_937891725.1 uncultured Rhodospirillaceae bacterium
CGGGAGGCCCTGATCGATCGGGTGCTCGGAGGCGCCGGACGTCCGCTGCACGGCTTCGTCAGCCCGGCGCATCTCGGTGCGGTCGACGTGGACCCGTCCGAAGGCTACGACCCCGACATGGCGCGCCGACTGCTCTCCGAGGCCGGATTCCCGGACGGTCTGATGCTGGAGGTCGACTGTCCGACCCGCCTGCCCGACGAGGCCTTCGCCCTGACCGATGCGCTGGGAGAGCAGTTGCAGAGGATCGGGATCACGCTCCGCCGTCACGTCATCGAGGACCGGACCGCCTATGCCGAGGCGGTGCGGGACAAGCGCATCCACGACATGTGCCTGTTCGACAGCAGCCCGATGAGCACGTTCCGGGTGCTGTATGAGAAAATCGACAGCCGTCAGGCCGGCGCCTGGTGGCAGGGCTATTCCAATCCGGAGGTCGAGGCACGGCTGGATGCCGCCCGGATGGAACCGGACCCGGTGAAACGGGAGGACCTGCACAAAGCCAATTTCAATGCCCTGCGCCGCGATCCACCCTGGCTCACGCTCTACAATCATCTTGTCGCGACGGTGATACGCGGTGGCCACGACGGCTGGCACATGCGGCCCGACGGCATCCTCGATGTCACGCGGCTGCCGCCCCTGACCGCGACCTAGGACGCTCAGTTCTGCCGCGCCGCCTTCGACGTCCGGAACCAGACCGATCCCAACAGAATGCCCATCAGCACGACGCCGGCCAGATCCGTGCGCCAGTCCGACACCATCAGCAGCAGCGCCACCGCGACCGCCACCATCCGCTCATACCAGTGCAGCGGGACATTCAGCCAGCCGATCGCCGCCACCGAGACCATGACCACGCCGCAGGACGCGGTGATAAGCGCCCAGGTCACCGCATACCAGGTTCCGTAGCCTAGCAGCTCCGGGCTGTAGACGAACATGAACGGGATGATGAATCCTGAGATTCCGAGCTTGAACGCCACCAGGCTGGTGCGCCAGGGATCGGAGCCGGCGATCGCGGCTGCGGCATAGGACGAGACCGCAACCGGCGGGGTGATCGACGATTTGGCGGCGCAGAACACGATGAACAGATGGGCGGCGATCAGCGGCACGCCCATCTGCTCCAGCCCCGGCGCCAGCAGGATCGCGAGAATGATATAGGCGCTGGCGGTCGGCATCCCCATGCCCAGAATGACCGCGACGATCATGGTCAGCAGCAGGGCCACGATCAGAATACCGTTCGACACGTCCAGGATGATTTCACTCATCTTGATGCCCAGGCCGGTCATCAGGATGATGCCGGCCAGCACGCCGCCGATGGCCGAGGCAACCGTGACGGGACCGATGATGCGCGGGGCCTGCACCATCGCCTCGCCGACCACCTTGAAGATCCTCCGCCGGTTCACCGGATCGAAGACGATCAGCAGGACCAGCAGGCTGACGATCGAATAGAATCCGGTGCTGGTCGGCGTATAGCCCTCCATCAGCAGCCAGACCATCACCACGATCGGGCCGAGCAGATAGGCCCGTTCCCGCAGGATCGGCCAGATCCGCGGCACCGTTCCGGCCGTCTCGGAACTCAGCTTCAGACGGCGCGCCTCCAGATCGGTCATCGCCAGGATGCCGATGAAGAACAGCAGCGCCGGAATGATCGCGACGCTCATGATCTCGAAATAGGGAACGCCGACGAATTCGATCATCAGGAAGGCGGCCGATCCCATGATCGGCGGGGTGATCTGGCCGCCGGAGGAGGCGACCGCCTCGACCCCGGCCGCGAAGTTCTTGTCGTAGCCGGCCTTGCGCATGGCGGGAATGGTGAACGATCCGGTGGTCACCACATTGGCCGGTGACGAGCCCGACAGCATTCCCATGAACCCGCTGGCCACCACCGCCGTCTTGGCAGGACCACCGGTCAGCCGGCCGGTCAGCGCGCGGGCGATATCGGTGAAGAAGCTGCCGGCCCCAGAGGACAGCAGGAAGGCGCCCAGCAGCACGAACAGGAAGATGAAATTGGCGGTGACCGCAATCGGCACATTCCAGATACCGTCGGGGGTCATGTAGCTCTGCTCGACGATCCGCTCGACCGAAAACCCCCGATGATAGAAGGGTTCGGGAAGATGATTTCCGAACAGGGCGAAAGCGATGAACGCCAGCGTCAGCCAGACCAGCACCCAGCCGATGGTCCGCCGGGCCGCCTCCAGGATGATCGCCATGAGCGCGATGCCCAGGAACATCTCGATTGGGGTCAGCGGCTCGACATACATGAACCGGTTGGCCAGATAGTCCGCGTTCAGGAACAGATAGGCCGTCGCCCACCCGGTGATTCCGACCAGAACCAGATCGATCGCCATTCTGAGCGCGCGATACGGTCCCTGGATCTGATGGGCGCCATAGAGGAACAGGACGGACAGCGCGAACATCACGTGGACGGGATAGTGAAACATCGCCTGAGGCGTGCCGAAATAGGCGACCCAAAGCTGATAGGCCGACATGGCGACGGCAACCGCCACCCCGACCGGCAGGATGAAGAACCGAGCGATCCGATCCAGCGCCGCGTCCATGTCCGTCGTCTCCAAACCTGCGATGGGTCCCACACGGAACGCCGACGGCGCTCCGTGTGGTAGGGGTCTTTAGGTCAGGGAATGAAGGCTCAGAAGCCGGCTTCCTTATAGGCGCGGACGGCGCCCGGATGCATCGTGACACCGGCGATCTTCGACATGCTTTCGACCGTCGTGCCGCGCACCGAGCCGTGGACCGCCTTCAGGCTGTCCAGGTTCTCAATCATCGCCTTGACGATCTGATAGACGTCGTCTTCCGGCATCGCTTCGTTCACGATCAGGATCGTGCTCGCACCGATGGATTTGACCGGAGCGTCGAGGCCCTTGTAGGTGCCCGCCGGAATCTCGGCCCGCACCAGTCCCGGATTCTTGTCGTTGATCCATTTGAAGGTGCTGTCCTCGATGTCCAGCAGGGTCATCGGAAGGGAGATGAACGCCTCCGAAAACGACCCGTTGGGATAGCCGGCCGTCGCCTGGAAGCCGATTGCCCGCCGGTCCCGGACCGCCTGCGCGCCCTGCGCCGGTCCACCGCGCACGGCAATCTCCAGATCGTCCTCGGTCAGCTCATTGGCCTCAAGGATCATGCGGAAGAAGGTCGCCGATCCGGCGCTCAGCGGTTGGGAGGCAAAGGACTTACCCTTCAGCTCCTTGACCGACGTGACGCCGCTGTCCTCGGTCACCGCGATATGGGTGACGTTGGTGTACAGGGTGCCGATGCCTTGCAGGTTGGTGTAGCTCTCCTTGAACGGCTCCTCGCCATTGGCGGCGAACACGGCGGTCGGGCTGAACGTGAAGCCGATATCGGCCGAACCCTGGGAAATCGCGATGATGTTGGAGTTGCCGCCCCCGACATCGGCCGCCGACTGCATGCCCGCATCGGACAGCAGCTTGGCGAGCCCGACGCCGACCGGATAGAAGGTGCCACCGGTATTGCCGGTGACAATCGAAAGATCCTTGGGCTGCGCGTGGACGGTTGCGGCGGGAACGCCCATGACCAGCATCGCGGCAACCGCGAGCGAATTTCGGACCATCTTCATCAGCAAATCTCCTGTTTTGTGAGGGCTTCTCTGGTTTCGCCGAGCGGCCCTGGTTCTTGATGCGGCTATGGGCGCTTGGGCGAACATCTGTCGCAGTCAGTCTGGGGTCGGCACCGTCAGAGCCGTCAGGCTGTCGATCCCGGATTGGGACTCGATCGAAAGGGTCTTGAGCAACACTGCTTCGATCCGATGCTCGGACAAGAGACGTCCCGCATTATTTCGGAATTTGGCCTCGACGGCGGCCGGTGTGTCCGGCTCCTCCGGATGCCCCTTGCGCGACACCTGTTCGAGCCGGTGGGACGATCCGTCCGCCAGGGTAATCGTCAGGGCGCCGGAGAACCCGTCGCCATGCGGCACCGGATCGAGCGCGGCATGGCTCACAAGTGCGGCGATGCGCAGGACCTCCGGATCGAAGATCGCCTCGTCCGAGTAGTCGTCGATTCCAGCACTTCCCCGCACAAGCGCGACCGCCACGGCGTAAGCCAGGCTGGCGCGGGCATGGGTGTTGGTGCGCGGGGCGATCTTGGCCGCTCTCGGCTCACAGACCACCGGGATGAAGCGCGCCGGGATCTCGACGCGGATCGCCGTAACCCCTTCAATCCCGCCGATCTCGCGGCGGATCTCCATCACCATCTCGACGAACGGCAACAGAACCTGGGCATTGGGATACAGCTTGTAGAAATTGGACCGGCTCTCCCAGCGACTGCCCAGATCGCCTGTCACGG
>CALAHL010000248.1 GCA_937891725.1 uncultured Rhodospirillaceae bacterium
GTCCAGATCGCGATCAGGACCGGTAGATCCTGAAGCCCCGGCTCCAATTGAAAATCCAGGATCATCGGCAGCAAGGCCGCACCGGCACCGGCCGGAGCGGGAACTCCGGTGAAATAGTTGTAGGCGAAAGCTGGTTTGTCGTCTTCCAGCTTGACGTTGAACCGGGCCAGCCGCAGCGCAGCACAGGTCGCGAACGACAGCACCACCATCCAGCCGTAGTTCTGGATGTTCTGCATCGACCATAGGAATAAAATGCAGGCCGGCACGACACCGAAACAGACGAAATCCGACAGCGAGTCGAGCTCCGCCCCGAACTTCGATTGCGCCCTGAGCAAGCGCGCCATGCGCCCGTCGAGTGCGTCAAAGATCGCCGCAAGCAGGACGAACCCGACGGCGAACTCCCATTTCTCCGCAAGGGCGAACCGCAGTCCGGACAGCCCGGAACACAACGCCATCACGGTGATGAGGTTCGGCACAAGCATGTTGAAGGACAGGCCCTTCAGACGATTGCGCCGGGGTCTGTTGCGGCGCCACTGCTTCATCGAACCGCCCCGGTCCGTTGCGCCTCGTTGGAGGCGAGATCCGCCAGGACAGTCTCTCCCGCCACGCAGCGCTGGCCTTCGACCACGAACGGGGCCGAGCCATTCGGGAGATAGACATCGACCCGGCTGCCGAAGCGGATCAGGCCCATCCGCTCACCCGCCATCACAGTCTGCCCTTCGGTCAGCTTGCAGACGATCCGGCGTGCCACCAGACCGGCGATCTGGACATAGGCGACCGGCTGGCTCTCCCGGCCTTCCATCAGCACGATCTGCCGCTCGTTCTCCTCGCTCGCCTTGTCGAGCGAGGCGTTCACGAAGGCGCCGGGTACGTAAGCGAGCTTGACGATCTTGCCGTCGATCGGGTTGCGGTTCACGTGACAGTCGAACACGTCCATGAACACGCCGATCCGGACCGGCATCGGAACATCGTCCCCCATCTCCAGCTCTTTCGGCCAGGGGGCAGGGCCGACCGCGACGACCCGACCATCGGCCGGGCTGATCACCAGTCCTGGGCGGGTCGGGGTCACCCGATTGGGATCCCGGAAAAAGTAGACGCACCAGAGCGTCAGAACCGCACCAGGAATTGCGAGCCCGGGAATCCAGAACCACAGCAGGACCGTGGCCACCGCAAAGATCAGAATAAACGGGCGCCCTTCGCGGGCGATTGGGACGAGATAGGCGTCGAACACCTTGGCCTCATGGGGTCAATGGAATGGGGTCATCGAATACGGGACGGTCCCGCTCAATTCGTCGTGGTCGGCGCGACAGGCGGTAGACCGAAGATCTGTCCCGGAAAGATCATGTCAGGGTCTCGGATCTGATCACTGTTCGCCTGGTGAATTTGGACATAGCGCGTGCCCTCTCCGTAAACCTTAAGAGCGATGGTCCAAAGATTGTTACCGGGTTGAATCACCACCAACCTATCCTGCGGCAGGGCACTGATTGCCCTGGCACGCACAAAGGGCAACTGCACGCGGGCCAGCACCATTCCGTCCGGCGCCTTCTTATCGACGCGCAGATTGTAGGTACCGGGCGACACCGCTGCATCCGGCGTCATGCTCCAGTTGCCTTGTTTGTCCGCGACAGTGGAGCCGATGCTCTCGTTGTCAATGTAGACCTCAACCTCGGCGCCGGACTGGCTCGTTCCGCTGAACACGACCGATCCCTGGTCGTTATAGTCGATCACATCGACCGACACATTGTCGGCAACCACTGCGTCGGGAACGGCCGCCTCGGGGACGGCCGCGTCGGGAACAGCCGCGACCCTCTCGACGACGCCACCTGCAGGTTTGGCCTCCGTCGCCTGCGCTTCCGCCAGCTTTGGCGCTTCTGGCTTCGGTTCGGACTTTGGGGCCTCTGGGTTTGAGCTTGCTTGTCGGGTCGTCGACGATTTTGCCTTCGGGTCGGCTCCCGGCGTCTCCGGCGCCTGGAGCACCTTGGCGGCCGAGACTTCGCCCTTTTCATCTTTCGGAACCAGAACGGCCAACGGCGTGCCCGGCTCAGCACTCGCATTGCCGGCAATATCCTTGCCCGCCTCGGGGACCACCAGCACAACAGCTGAGTCCGATTCCCGCTCGGTCCCGTTGGGGTCGGTTGCCTTCAGACGGATCACGCTTTCGCCGCTGGGCAGGCGTTCGCTCGGGATGAAGACCCATTCCCCGCGGCCATCAGCGGTCACATTTCCGATTTCCGTGTCGCCTTCCAGGATCGAGATACGAGCGTTCGGTGCACTCCGTCCCGCGATCACGGCATTCCCTTCCGGATCAACCCTGACGATATCGAAGGACGGACCGGCCTCCGCTTTGGTCGTAGGTTCCTCGGATCTTCCCGATGCCGTCACACCGCCTGCGACGTCGCCGGGCGACGCTGGAGTTTGCGATTTCGGCTCTTGTTCGGAAGCGCTCCTACCGGAGGATCCAGCGGACGTCGTTCCATCGCTTTTCTCTCCGGTCGAGCCGTCCTTCGAAGCCTCCGAACTGCCTTCTGGGACCGCGGACGGAGACGTGACGGACGCGTCCACAAACTCGTCCTCTTGCGGCAGCAGCCACAAATTCAGCGTCCCTGCGACCAGCAGAACGAGCAGGCCGATGATTCCAATGAGCGCGGGCTTCGACATATTGTCGTCTTTACTCCGTTTTCTTAGCCCACATTAACGCCGGACATCACGGAAACTCAATGTCTCCAGGGCCGAACATGCCATATTTCCCAACGGCCCCCTCCACCTGATACGCCAATCCAATGCGATTGACGCGTCTGGGGTCCGATGGGACAAGTCTGGTTTGGAGGACAAACACCATGACGACGCCCGCGACGCCACCGGCGCAAGACCAACCGCTCTCTCTCGCGGAGACGCCGAGCGATGGCTCCGCATCGCCTGCACCGGCGGCCGTTGTCAAAAGCGTTTGCGTCTTCTGCGGCTCGTCCAGCCGGGTCGATCAACGCCGCAAGGACGAGGCAACGGCCCTCGGTCACGCCATGGCGAAGGCCGGTCTGGCGCTGGTCTATGGCGGTGGCAGGGTCGGATTGATGGGTTTGGTGGCCGACGCGGCCATGCAGGGCGGGACGCGCGTATCGGGCGTCATCCCACGGTTTTTGCATGATCACGAAGTCGCGCACACCGGCGTCACCGACCTCGAAATCACCGATTCGATGCATGACCGGAAACGTCGGATGTACGAACTCTCGGACGCGTTCGTAATCATGCCAGGCGGTCTCGGCACGCTGGACGAAACCTTGGAAGTGCTGACCTGGACTCAACTCGGTCTTTCGCAAAAGCCTGTGATCATTTGCAACTTCGACGGCTTTTGGCAGCCTCTGCTGGATCTGATCGATCACACCATCGCCGCCGGCTTTACCCGCCCGGAGAACCGGGACATCTTTAAGGTGGTCGACAAGGTCGAAGACATCATTCCCGCCCTTCGCAGCATAACCCAGGTCAAATCCGACCCCTCCGGGAAGTGGATTTAGCCACCTGCTCGGCTGGATTGCTTGCGCTCGGGCGGTCCGGTGATATTGTGCGCGCGCTTACACCCATTCTGACTCGATTGAGGGATACCCATGGCCAAAATCAAGGTTGCCAAACCGATCGTGGAACTCGACGGCGACGAGATGACCCGCATCATCTGGCAGATGATCAAGGACAAGCTCATCAACCCGTATTTGGACGTCGACCTCAAATACTACGATCTCTCCGTCGAGAAGCGGGACGAAACCAACGACCAGATCACCATCGACAGTGCGAACGCCATCAAGGAGTTCGGCGTCGGCGTGAAGTGCGCGACCATCACTCCCGACGAGGGGCGCGTCGAGGAATTCGGCCTGAAGCAGATGTGGCGCAGCCCGAACGGCACCATCCGGAATATCCTGGGTGGAACGGTCTTCCGTCAGCCGATCATCTGCAAGAACGTTCCGCGTCTGGTCCCGGGCTGGACCCAGCCGATTGTGATCGGCCGGCACGCCTTCGGTGACCAGTACCGCGCCACAGATTTCCTGGTTCCGGGTCCTGGCAAGCTGACCATCACCTTCAAGCCGGCCGATGGCGGAGACGCCGTCACCCGCGAAGTGCACGACTTCCCAGGCTCCGGCGTCGCGATGGCGATGTACAATCACGACGACTCGATCCGCGGCTTCGCACGGGCCTGCATGAACTACGGCCTCGATCTGGGCTGGCCGGTCTATCTGTCGACCAAGAACACCATCCTGAAGGCCTATGACGGTCGCTTTAAGGATCTGTTCGAAGAGGTGTTCGAGGCCGAGTTCAAGGATAAGTTCAAAGCCAAGGGCATCATCTACGAGCATCGCCTGATCGACGACATGGTCGCTGCCGCGATGAAGTGGAACGGCGGGTTCGTCTGGGCCTGTAAGAACTATGACGGCGACGTGCAGTCCGACACCGTGGCGCAGGGCTTCGGCTCGCTCGGTCTGATGACCTCGGTGCTGATGACGCCGGACGGTAAGACGGTCGAGGCCGAAGCGGCGCACGGCACCGTCACCCGCCACTATCGCCAGCATCAGCAAGGCAAGGAAACCTCGACCAACCCGATCGCTTCGATCTTTGCATGGACGCGGGGTCTCGCCTTCCGCGCCAAGTTCGACGAGACGCCCGAGGTCGCGGCCTTCGCCGATACATTGGAGAAGGTATGCGTCGATACGGTTGAGGCCGGTGACATGACCAAGGACCTGGCACTGTTGATCAGCCCGGATCAGCCCTGGCTGACCACCCAGCAGTTCCTCGGCAAACTCGACGAGAACCTGCAAAAAGCGATGGCGTAAGCACCTTTCCCCAAAGGAGTGCGTGATGTCTCGACCTGCCCGCGATCTCAGCGCCGCAAACGCCAGCTGGGCCAGAGGTCTGGCCATCGCCATCTTCGGTTTCGCCGCCCTCCTCACCGTGCAGACGGCGGAGGCGGCGAAGCCGGGCGACTGTGTACCAAGCACGATCGATGAAGACTGGCTGATTGCGATGGAAACCGATGGCGGTCACACGCTTGACCGTCATGTGTCCCGCACGGCCATCGAACTCAGCGAGCGGCTGAAGCGGGAGCCTGGAATTCCGGCTGCCAGCAGCTTCAAGGACCGGGAGGTCGCGACGCGCGCCCTGTCCCTTCTTCTACTTCCGGAAGAGACGGATCTGGACGGTTGGGCCGACAATGCGGGCCGCGGCGAACGAGCGCAGCTACGCATGGGCTTCAAGGAGCCGATCGGCGTTACGGTCCAACGTGGTAACGCGTCCGCCGTACCGGCCTACAACATGGTCGCAATCCTGATGGCCAAGGGCGACGGAAGCTGCCTGCTGCTGACGGCCTACCCAACCAAGTAAATCGGTCCGGCCACGTCCAGACCGGGAGGCCCGCGTGCCGACCGATCCCTTTGTCATTACAGTTATTTTG
>CALAHL010000249.1 GCA_937891725.1 uncultured Rhodospirillaceae bacterium
CTTGCGGGGTTCGAGACGCCCGACCGAGACCAGAAGCAGATCCCCCTCCGTGAGCTCCGGAAGGACCGACGCCAACAGGCGTGGGTCGGCAGCTTCAAACCAGACCGGCTCGACACCCAGCAGCGTGACACGTCGCTGCTGGGCAGGTGGGACGTGGACCGCGCGCTCCTCGTACAGCGCCATCGTGGCGGCACTATTGGCCAGCACATGATCGGCGCTGGCATACGGATTCTTTATCCCCAGATAGCGGGCAAAGGCATTCGAGGCCATGGAAAGCACATCGGTGCCGTGCAGGGTCGCCCAGTATTGAAAACGTTTGATTTTCCGAAGTACGAACAAGACCTCCGCCCAAGGCCAATCGACGGCATGGAACACCGCATCAGGCTCGGCCCTGATCCAAGCGAGTCCGCGTATCAGCAAGCCCGGAAAGGCAAAATGGGTATAGAGGCCACCTGGGAAGCGTTCGACGCGATAGGGCAGATCTCGGTCCGAGTCTGGCAACCCGTCATAGGCTGGCGCCCGGACTACCACTTCATGACCCGCTGCAGCAGCTGCCGTCGCCACGCCGTGGGTATAGGTGGCAACTCCGCCTTGGTAGGGCAGGAACTCATGGGTCAGCATGCGGATCTTCATAAAGATTTGGCCCTTGCCTCGTCTAGAGCCGGGTCGGCAAACAGGTGGTCATTCACAAAGACCGCCTGATGGCCGTGTCCCTTACTCGAGTCTAGAGCGATTTGCAAAAAGCCGCATACAGTTCCAACCCCCTCGACATGGGGCCGGTGCCGAGATCATAAGCGACCCCGCCACCGGATGACATGCTTTAGATGAATGTCCATTCGTTTCCGATGGTCGCGGCCGTTCCGGAATCGCCGATCTGGATACCATCCATCTCCCAGATCTCGATCCGGCCGGTTGACGCCTGCTGCAGCATCACGTCGTCCTTGCCATCGCCGGACATCTCCTGAACCTTGACGATTTCCCAGGAGGGATCCAATGCGATGGAGGATCCGAACGCTTCCACCTGGTTGCCGTCCATCTGCCAAACCGCGACCCGGCCCGAACCCGCACTGCGCAGCAGCAGATCGGTCGCGCCGTCGCCATCGAAATCTCCGGTGCCCGCAATCGTGTAGTCGCCCGGAAGACTGATCGACGATCCGAAGGCCGGCGCGTCGGTCCCCGACATCTCCCAGATCGCGAACTTACCAGCGGCGCTGTCAATCCAGAGGGTATCGTCGTCGCCGTCCCCATCGAAGTCGGCGGCGGTGTGCAGGGACCAGTTTTTACCCAGCGCCGTGGAGGACCCGAAGTCAGGAGTCGAGCCACCGTGCATCTCCCATACCGTCACACGGCCATCGACGGTGTTCCGGAGCAGCAGATCGTCGGTCGCGTCGTCCGTGTTCAGTTTCCCAACATGGATGACCTGCCAGTCATTGGACACGGCGACGGACGAACCATAGGTCGGGGTCGCGGTACCATCCATCTCCCAGACCGCAAGCCGGCCAGAGGTATTCCGCATCAGCAGATCCGTAGCCCCGTCACCACCGAAATCGCCGGTTTTATAGATATCCCAACCGGTCGGGATCGCGACCGAGGCTCCGAAATTCGGGGTGGCGCCATCCATCTCCCAAACCGCGAACTTGTTGGTGCTCGCGTTCTTCCACAGT
>CALAHL010000250.1 GCA_937891725.1 uncultured Rhodospirillaceae bacterium
GCCCTTACCGGCGGCCAGCCCATCGGCCTTGACCACGATCGGCGCGCCCTGCTCGCGGATATAAGCCTTGGCCGTATCGGCGTCGGTGAACCGGCCATAGGCCGCCGTGGGAATGTTGTGGCGGGCGCAGAAATCCTTTGTGAAGGCTTTCGAGCCCTCCAGGACCGCGGCGGCGGCGGTCGGCCCGAACGTCTTGACCCCGGCGGCGGTCAGCTTGTCGACCAGACCCGCCACCAGCGGCGCCTCCGGGCCGACCACCACGAAATCGATCTCCTCATCCCGCGCGAACCGGACCAAAGCATCGAGATCGTCCACCCCGATCGGCACGCAGGTTGCCTCATCCGCGATCCCGGCGTTACCCGGCGCGCAGAACAACGCCGAGGTCAGCGGCGAGGCGGAAATCGCCCAGCACAACGCGTGCTCTCGCCCGCCCGATCCGACCACCAGAATCCGCATGATATTCCACTCCAACCGATCCGAGTTCGTGACCAGGGCGGGTATGTCGCATAGACTACCGGCATGCAAGATCAGGCTCCAAACACCTCCTCCGGCAACCTGCCCGAATTCACCGTCGGCGAGATCGGTCAGGCGGTCAAACGTACGGTCGAAAGCGCTTTCGACCGGGTGCGGGTCCGCGGCGAGATCAGCCGGCCGACCCGGGCCGGCTCCGGCCATATCTACTTCGCCCTCAAGGACGATCAGGCGGTGCTGGATTCGGTCTGCTGGCGGGGGGCAGCGGGCCGACTTTCGGTACAGCCGGAAGAGGGCATGGAGGTTATCGCCACCGGCAAGCTGACCACCTATCCGGGCCGGTCGAAGTATCAGATGGTGGTCGACCAGCTGGAGCTGGCCGGTGAAGGCGCGCTGCTGAAGCTGCTGGAGGACCGGCGCAAGCGGCTGGGCGCCGAAGGCCTGTTCGATGCCGACCGCAAACGCCCGATTCCCTTCCTGCCGCGCGTGATCGGCGTGGTCACCTCACCGACGGGCGCGGTGATCCGGGATATCCTGCATCGGATCGCCGACCGGTTCCCGGTGCATGTGCTGGTCTGGCCGGTCCTGGTGCAGGGCGACGCCGCCAAGGACCAGATTGCCAATGCCATCCAGGGCTTCAACGCCCTGCCCGAGTCCGGCGGCGTGATGCCGCGGCCGGACCTGTTGATCGTCGCCCGGGGCGGTGGCAGCCTGGAGGATCTCTGGGCGTTCAACGAGGAGATTGTTGTCCGGGCGGCGGCCGCCTCCGACATTCCTCTGATCTCGGCGGTCGGGCATG
>CALAHL010000251.1 GCA_937891725.1 uncultured Rhodospirillaceae bacterium
GGGATGGTAGGCGCTCTCGACCTCGTCGCGGATGACATCGTTCAACTCGTCATCGCTCTGCGCCTGATCTCCCGGGGAGATTTCGCGGCCCTTGAACGGTTCGAACGCCGGCTGATTGAAGATTTCGCGGGTCAGTCGGATGCAGTGTCGGAAGTCGGCCCAATCCCGCTCCTGGCTCATGTAGTTGAACAGGATCGAGGGCAGGGCCTTCGGGTTATTCGAGGTCAGCTTCACCCGCCCGCGCGAGGGCGACCGCATCGGGCCGACATGGGCCTGGAAGCCGTGCGCCTTGGCCGGCGCCTTGCCGTCATAACGGATCGCCACCGGCAGGAAGTGATATTGGATGTCGGGGTACTCGACACCGGCCTTCGAGCGCAGGAAGGCGGCGGACTCGAAATGATTGGTGGTGCCGTCGCCGCTCTTGAACAGCAGCCATTCGAGCCCGATCAGTCCCTTGGAGATCAGGTTCAGCTTGGAATAGAGCGTGATCGGCTGCAGACATTCCTGCTGAATGTACAGTTCCAGATGATCCTGCAGATTGGCGCCGACCCCGGGCCGGTCCGCCACCACCTCGATCCCGTGCTCCGCCAGATGGGCACCAGGGCCGATTCCGGACAGCATCAGCAGTTTGGGCGAGTTGATCGAGGAGGCAGCCAGGATCACCTCGCGCCGGGCCCGCACCGTCTCGATCCGTCCGCCCCGCTCGATCTCGACGCCGGTGGCGCGGCCGTTCTCGATCACCACGCGGCGCGCCAGACAGCGGATCATGTCCAGGTTCGGGCGCTTCAGGGCCGGTTTCAGATAAGCGGTGGCGGTGGACCAGCGGCGGCCTTTCCAGACCGTCTGCTCCATCGGCCCGAAACCCTCCTGTTTCTCGCCGTTATAATCTTCGGTCAGCTCGAAACCCGCCTGCGCGCCGGCCTCGACGAAGGCGTGATACAGCGGGTTGGCGCGCCGGCCCCGGGTGACATGGAGCGGGCCTTGGGTGCCGCGCCAGCCGGTCTGCCCGCCGTGACTGCTCTCCATCCGCTGGAAATAGGGCAGTACATCGGCATAGCTCCAGCCGTCCGCTCCCTGCTCGGCCCAATGATCGAAATCCTTGGCGTGACCGCGCACATAGACCATTCCGTTGATCGAGGATGAGCCCCCGACCACCTTGCCGCGGGGACAGACCAATTGCCGACCGCCCAGATGTGGTTCCGGCTCCGATCGGTAGCCCCAGTCGTAATGCGCCATGTTCATCGGATAGGACAGGGCGGCCGGCATCTGGATCAGCGGCCCGAGATCGGTGCCACCGTATTCCAGCACCAGCACCGAATGCGCACCGTCTTCGCTCAGGCGAGCGGCCATCGCCGCCCCCGCCGAGCCGGATCCGATGATGACGAAATCAGCCTCGGCCATTGGATATCTCACGGATGGGTTCGGATTGCGCCAGCATGGCGTCCACAAAAGTCTCGACGACCTGGATGGCGGACTCGGGGTCGGGTGAGCCGCTCTTGAGCGCTCGGCGGATGTAGAGCCCGTCGATCAAGGCGCCGGCCCCCTCCGCGATCGCATGGGCGTGAACGCTGTCGGTGATCTGGGCGAGGGCATGGGCCAGATTGCTGTGCAGGCGTCCGGCATAGACCCGCAGCAGCCGCCGGGCTTCCGGCGAACTCTGGGCGCGCACATAGAAGACCAGCCAGGCGGACACCACGGCCGGATCGAATTGCGACGGCGTGAAGTTCGCCCGGATCACCTGTGTGATGCGGTCCCGCGGCGTGCGTGCCGCGGCCAGCGTGGCCCGCAGGTCGGTGGTCAACTCGGTCAGCAGATAGCGCATGGTCGACAGGATCAGCGAGTCCTTGCTGCCGAAATAATGGTGGGCCAGGGCGGAAGACACGCCGGCTCGCTTGGCGATCTGGCCGACCGTCACTTCGAGCGATCCCCGTTCGTGAATCGTCTGGATCGCCGCTTCGATCAACGCTTGGCGGCGGATGGGCTGCATCCCGATCTTCGGCATATCAGGGTTGGTCTCCGGCTTGACTCCCAATGCCCAACTTATTTTTGATTGACTGCTCAATCAATAAAAACTTCAATGGCTCCAACCAAAACGTTCATAAGACGGGAGCTTGACGATGGATCGCCACATGAAACCGCTTCTTTCCGCCGCACTGAGCGTCGGTCTCGGCGTCGCGGCCCTTGGTACGCTGACCATTGGAATCGCGACACCGGCCTTTGCTGTCGATCAGGCCTGCGAGGAAGTGACCTTCTCCGATGTGGGCTGGACCGACATCACGGCGACCACCGCCGCCACCACCGAGGTTCTGAAGGCCTTGGGTTACGAGACCGATATCAAGGTTCTGTCGGTGCCTGTGACCTATGCCTCGATGGCGAATGGGGATATCGACGTGTTCCTCGGCAACTGGATGCCGACCATGGAAGGTGACATCGCGAAGTACCGGGACGAGGGCTCGGTCGAGGTGGTCGGCGCCAATCTCGAAGGGGCGAAGTACACGCTCGCCGTTCCGAAATACACCTATGAGGCCGGTCTGAAGAGCTTCGCGGATATCGCCAAGTTTCGGGTTGGCCTGGACGATACGATCTACGGGATCGAGCCGGGCAATGACGGCAACCGTCTGATCATCGACATGGTCGACAAGGACGCGTTCGGCCTGAAAGGCTTCAAGGTGGTCGAAAGCTCGGAGCAGGGCATGCTGGCCCAGGTCGCCCGCGCGGTGCAGCGC
Source organism: uncultured Rhodospirillaceae bacterium (assembly GCA_937891725.1). Classification (GTDB taxonomy): domain Bacteria; phylum Pseudomonadota; class Alphaproteobacteria; order Thalassobaculales; family Thalassobaculaceae; genus JANSYC01. The sequence goes on from CALAHL010000251.1 coordinate 2,727, forward strand.
AAGGAGCCGGTGGTGTTCCTGGGATGGGCGCCGCATCCGATGAACTCGAATTTCGAGCTGGAATACCTGTCTGGCGGTGACGACTACTTCGGCCCGAATTACGGCGGGGCCACGGTCTACACCAACGTCCGCAAGGGCTTGGAGCAGGAGTGCCCGAACCTGGGCCAGTTCCTGCGCAACCTCAAGTTCACGCTGCCCATGGAGAATGAGATCATGGGCGCGATCCTGAATGACGGCGAAGAGGCCGACGATGCGGCCGAGGCGTGGCTCAAGAAAAACCCTGGCGTGTTCGACGCTTGGCTGGCCGGTGTCACGACGCGTGACGGCCAGCCGGGTCTGCCCGCCGTCAAGGCCAGTCTGGACGACTGACGCGGACCAGATTTGGCACCGCCCTCGGCCCCTGGTCGAGGGCGGCGTGCGTTTTGGTCTTTGGCTTAGGGGGATCGGGGCATGGACTGGCTGACGGAGTACAAACTGCCGATCGGCGACGGGGCCGAGGCGGTCGTGGATTGGCTGACCCTCAACGGGGCCTGGTTTTTCGACGGGTTGGCGGCCGGTCTCGAGACCATGATCGACGGTATGCTGTGGGTTCTGCAGTTTCCGCCGCCGGTGGTCCTGATCGCCCTTGTGGTTGTCGCGGCCTGGTTCGCGAAACGGTCCGCTTGGTTCTGTCTGTTCGTGGCGGCCGGTCTGCTGCTGATCGTCAATCAGGGCTACTGGGAGGAAACCGCCGAGACCCTCGCCCTGGTGCTCGCCTCCGCCGTTGTCTGCATGGGGGTCGGCGTCCCGATCGGGATCGCGGCCGCCCGCCGGCCGTGGCTGTTCACCGCCATCCGGCCGATCCTGGATCTGATGCAGACGATCCCGACCTTCGTCTATCTGATCCCGGCCCTGGTTCTGTTCGGGCTCGGCATGGTGCCCGGTCTGATCGCGACGGTGATCTTCGCGATCCCGGCGCCGATCCGGCTGACCCATCTTGGGATTTCCTCCACACCGACCTCGCTGATCGAGGCGGGGCGCGCATTCGGCGCCACCAAATGGCAGCTTCTGGTGAAGGTGGAACTGCCCTATGCGATGCCGCAGATCATGGCGGGTCTGACCCAGACCATCATGCTGTCGCTGTCGATGGTGGTGATCGCGGCCCTGGTGGGGGCCGACGGGCTCGGTGTGCCGACCCTGCGCGCGCTCAACCAGGTCAACATCTCCCGTGGTTTCGAGGTTGGGGTAGCGATCGTCCTGATCGCCATCATTCTCGACCGGCTGTTCCGGGTCGAGCGGGAGAGCGACCGATGACCGTCGTCACCGAGACCAGACCGGCGGTCCGGTTCGAGGATGTCTGCATCGTCTTCGGCGACAAGCCGACCCAGGCCCTGCCGCTGATGGATGCGGGGCAGAGTCGGGAAGAGATCCAGGACGCGACCGGCCAGGTCCTGGGGGTGCACGCCTGTTCCCTCGATGTGATGGAAGGCGAGATCGTGGTCCTGATGGGCCTGTCCGGCTCCGGCAAGTCGACCTTGCTGCGGGCGGTCAACGGGCTCAATCCGGTCAGCCGGGGCGCTGTGCTGGTCGACGGCGGGGATCAGGGGGTTATCGACGTGGCGACCGCCGATGCCGCGATGCTGCGCCGGCTGCGCACCCAGCGGGTTGCCATGGTATTCCAGCATTTCGGCCTGTTGCCCTGGCGGACGGTCGCCGAGAATGTCGGCCTCGGGCTTGAGCTGTCAGGCGTTCCATTGGCCGAGCGAGAGGAGCGGGTGGCCAAACAGCTCGATCTCGTGCGGCTCGGCCAATGGGCGGACCGGCGGGTGCAGGAATTGTCGGGCGGCATGCAGCAGCGGGTCGGTCTTGCCCGCGCCTTCGCGACCGAGGCGCCGATCCTGCTGATGGATGAGCCGTTCTCG
>CALAHL010000252.1 GCA_937891725.1 uncultured Rhodospirillaceae bacterium
CCGGCAGGACCCGCGGGTGCTGGAAGCCTATCTGGGTGCGCAGGATTTCAAGGGACGGCCACGGCTCAAACCCTGGTCGGGCGAAAAATTCGCGACCCTGACAGCACTTGATGTCGAAGCCGGCTATGGCGCGGCCCCCGTGCTGGAGAAGGTCTCGCTGACCGTCTATCCAGGCGAGCTGGTCGCGGTGCTCGGTGCGAACGGTGCGGGGAAGTCGACCCTGCTGCGGACGATCACCGGCCTGCACCGGCCGGCCGACGGATCGGTGATCCTCGACGACCGGGAGACCCTGCACCTCGAGGCCCATGAGATCGCCGGTCTCGGCGTCGCCCTGGTGCCGGAAGGGCGCCAGGTGTTCCCGGAGCTTTCGCTGCGCGACAACATCCTGCTGGGAGCGTGGTTGCGCAAAGACCCGGTCAGCGAGGCCGAGATCGAAACGCTCATGAACCGGTTCCCGCGGATCCGCGACCGGATCGACAGCAAGGCCGGGTACCTGTCCGGCGGTGAGCAGCAGATGCTTGCCGTGGCGCGCGCGCTGGTCGCCCGACCCCGGATTCTGCTGCTGGACGAACCGTCCCTCGGTCTGGCGCCCGCTATGATCGCGGAGCTTTTCGAGGTCCTGGCCGATCTGAGGGACGAGGGGACGACCATCCTGATCGTCGACCAGATGGCGAACCTGGCGCTGGCGGTGGCCGACCGCGGGTACGTTCTGGAGGGCGGCAAGATCGTGCAGCACGGCGCGGCAGAGGCGCTAAAGAACGACCCGATGATCGAGAAGGCCTATCTCGGTCATGGCTGACCGGCTTTGTAAAAACCTGAGGAGAGTCGTGTGGATCTGACGTTCCGCAACGCCCGTCTGACGACGGGCCAGACCGCCGATGTGGGCGTGGACAAGGGCAGGATCGCCGCGATCGGGGGCGAGCTGCCCGACGGGACGACCACGCTCGACCTGGAGGGTCGGCTGCTGTTGCCCGGATTCGTCGAGACCCACATCCATCTCGATAAATCCTGCATCCTGCACCGCTGTTCGTCGAAACGGGGGGACCTGACCGAGGCGATCGAAGAGGTCGCGCGCCTGAAATCCGAATTCACCGAGGCAGATGTCGCCGAGCGGGCGAAACGGACCCTCCGGAAAAGTGTGGTCAACGGCACCACCCGCATGCGCACCCATGTGGAAGTCGATCCGGTTGTCGGCCTGCGCGGGATCGAGGGGGTAAAGGCAGCGATCGCCGACTGGGCCTGGGCCATCGATGTGGAGATCTGCGTTTTCCCGCAGGAGGGCCTGCTGAACAATCCGGGGACCGACGAGCTGATGGTCGCGGCACTGAAGGACGGCGCCGGCTGCGTCGGTGCGGCACCCTATACCGAAAGCGATCCGCACGGCCAGATCGACCGGGTGTTCGAAATGGCGCGGGAGTTCGATGTCGATATCGACATGCATCTGGATTTCGGCGGCGATGCGTCCGAACTGGATGCCGAATATGTCGCCCGCAAGGCCGACGCGTTCGGGTGGGGTGGCCGCGTCACGATCGGCCATGTGACGAAGTTCTCGGCCATGGCGCCGGACAGCCTGGACGCGCTCGCGAAAAGGCTCGCGGGCGCCGGGGTGGCGGTCACCGTGCTGCCCTCCACGGATCTTTTCCTGATGCACCGGGATCACGACCACAACGTCCCGCGGGGGGTGGCGCCGGTGCATCGGATGCTGGAGCACGGCGTGAACTGCTCGCTCTCCACCAACAACGTGCTGAACCCGTTCACGCCATTCGGCGACTGCTCTCTGCTCCGGATGGCGAATCTCTATGCCAACATCGCGCAGATCGGGAAGACCGACACGCTGGCGGACTGTCTCGCCATGGTCTCGACCCGCTCCGCCGATCTGCTGAACCTGAAGGATTACGGGATCGAGCTGGGCAAGACCGCCGATCTCGTCGTGGTCGACAATACCGATCCCGCGATGGCCGTGGCCGAACTGTCGCAGCCGATGTTCGCCTACAAGGCGGGCCGACCGACCGTCACCCGCGCCCTTCCCGAACTGCATGCCCCGGTCTGAACGCCCGGACCTGAGAGGATTCCTCATGAAAGACACCGTCAACGCCTTCGTCGACATCTTCACAATCCCCGGCAAGGAGGGTGGACCGCTCAGTGGCCTGACGTTCGGGGCAAAGGATATTTACGATATCCAGGGGCGGATGACGGGCTGCGGCAGTCCGGACTGGGCCGCCAGCCATCCGATTGCCGAACGGACGGCTCCGGCGGTCCAGGCGCTGCTCGATGCCGGCGCAAGCCTCGTCGGCAAGACCCATACGGACGAGATCGCCTACAGCCTGATGGGCGTCAATGCCCATTACGGC
>CALAHL010000253.1 GCA_937891725.1 uncultured Rhodospirillaceae bacterium
CCGAGAGGCCCACGACAATGATCGCCAGCCGATACAGCGGATACTGGATTCCTCCCGGCAGGGTTACCGGACCTGACAGATAGTCCGGAATATCGAGGAACAGCGGGAAGGAGCCGAAGACCCAACGGGTGCCCTCGGAGAAGATCAGGATCAGGGCGAAGGTCGCCAACACCTGATCCAGGTGATCCCGGTCGTAGAGCCGCCGGATCACGGCGACCTCGACGAGCGCACCTGCGGCGGCGGCAGCACCCAGGCTGGCCGCCAGGGCCAGCAGAAAGGAGCCGGTTACAGCCGCCACGGCAGCCGCCGCGAACGCTCCGATCATATAGAGGGAGCCATGCGCCAGATTGATCAGTCCCATCACACCGAAAATCAGAGTCAGCCCGGCCGACATCAGAAACAGCATGACGCCGAACTGAAGCCCGTTGAGAACCTGCTCGATGAAAAGGATGAAGGACATCTATCGAGATTCCGACTTGCAAAACCGCTCGACCGAAATCGGCCAAGATCGGTTGTTCTTAAACAGGTTGATCCCCGCATCCCAGACCAAACGCGATGCACCAGCTGTTATTTCGGGATATCCGCGCAGCTCTTGGGCGCAAGACCACTGAAGGGCCGGAAAAACCACCCAAGAGCATTGCCCCAGGCGGCGATGACGACGATGATCGGAGATCCATCGGCACCCTACCTCTGGTGTCGAAACCAAAGCTTCCGAACACTCCTGGAGCTCCGCACCCATGTGGTCCAATCCTCGCGTTCCCTTCGCTCTGTCCACCGACCGTGCGCCGCTCGCGCCCTATCAGGGCAAGCCGATCATGGTCAATCTGGCGATGAACATCGAATATTGGCCGTTTGACCGCCCGATGCCGCGCGGCGTGCTGCCACCACCGCACGGCAAGCCGAGCGATCCACCGGACGTGCCGAACTTCGCATGGGTCGAGTACGGCCTCCGGTGCGGCCTACCCCGTTTCATCGAGGCCGTCGGCTCCCGCGATTTGCCGGTGTCCGCCCTGATGAACGCGCAGGTCGCCGACATCTACCCGTCGATCGCGGATGCGGTGCTGAAGGCGGAATGGGAACTTGTCGGCCATGGCTGGTTCCAGCAATCCCTGAAACAGTCCGAAGATCAGGAAGCCGATATCATCAAATCCCTGGACCGGCTGCGCGGACTGTCCGGTCAAGCCGTCAAAGCCTGGCTCGGCCCGGGCATCGGTGAGACGCTGGAGACCCCGGAGCTGCTGAAGAAACACGGGATCGAATACCTCCACGACTGGCTGCTCGACGATCTACCGTGTTGGATGAAGACCGATCACGGCCCGATGGTCGCCATGCCCTATACGTTCGAGCTCAACGACGTTCCGATCTACGCGGTTCAGAACAGCTCAACCGATGAGATGTTCCGCCGCCTGGAGGGCACATTGGCGATCTTCGACCGGGAGACCGCCAACCAACCGAAAGTCCTGACCCTGGCCCTGCACCCCCATCTGATCGGGGTGGCTCACCTGGCCTATCAGTTCGAGCGCTGTCTCGACCTGCTGCTGGCCCGTGATGACGTGGTCTTCATGACATCCAGCCAGATCGGCGACTGGTTCGTGGCCGCCGACGGCACCGGCGGATCGGGCCTGGACGGCTGAGTCGCTACCCGATGCTGATCCGTTACCCGATCGGGTCGCGGATCAGCGGCGAGGTCGAACAGTGGATGCCGCCGCCACCTTGAAAAACCTTTTCGTAGGCGACATTCACGATTTCGATGCCCAATTTGTCCATCGTCTCCGCCGTGCGTGGTGAGATGCCGTCTTCCATGATCACCCGACCCGGCCTGACGGCGATGCAGTTCACCACGCCGGTCGGGTCGTCCGGATGGACTTCGATGGTGCGAATGTTCAGCTCTTTGAGCTTTTCCAGGAACCAGAATGGCAGCTGGGTCGGATTGATGATCGCGGTATCCACGTCAACCATGACCAAAGCGCCGTCGATGTGCAGCCGATAGCCGGTCAGGTCGACACGAAGCAGATCGACGCCCTCGGCGTTCAGCACTTCCTCGACCTGGCGGGTACCCTCCTCATTGACCCGGGACGAGCGGCCGATCACAGCGGTCTTCGGGTTAAGCCAAACAAAGCTGCCGCCTTCCATCAGGCCGGAGCCGTGGATGGTCCGAAGAATCGGCATTCCGATCGACGCCAGAGTCTCGGTGACCGGGGCTTCCTCGCCGCGCCGGACAATCGGTCCCAGCCGGGTGACGATCGCACCGCCCTTCACACCGATGCAGGAATCCCGCGTATAGATCGCCTTGTGCTTTCCAGGTGCGCAGCGCTTGAGGTAGACGACCTCGACACCCTCGGCACGCAGCGCATCGGCCAGGCCGTCATGCTGCTCCTGCAATTCCTCCATCGTATGGATCACGTCACCGCGCCAATACCAGGTCTGGCCCTCCGGGTCGCCGAACGATCCGAGATGCTCCAGCCGCTTGCTCGGATCGAGGATCTTCATTTCCTCGCCGGGGCGGTGCATCAGGACCGTGCGCAGTTGTCCGACATCATTGTCGCATCCCCAGTTTCGGCCCCAGACCGTCTCCTGCTGGGTCGGGCTCTCGAACACCGGTTCCGCGTGGGACGGGAACGTCTTGATGGTCATGTTGTAGCGGTATTCGAACTCGCTCACGGCACCCATTTGAGAGATCTCCTCTTAATTCTCTGGCTCAGGCCGGTGGGGTCGGCAGCATCCACTCGCGGCCCCGCTCGGTCTCGATATACTCCGGCCACGGGTAATGGATCGGGGCAGGAAAATTCTTACCCAACAACGGTGGAACCCATTTGGTCCCGCCGATCCCGCCACCGGTCCGCTGTCCGAATTCTGTCCGGCATCGGGCCAAGGCGTCGGCGTCCAGCATCAGGTCCAGGCCGGTCGTGGCAATGACTTTACCTGCTGTGAGAAACATCGGATCCATCGCCGCTGGCAGTCCACCCAACGCGCAATGGCACCAATGCGGGACCCGGACACCGGGCGCCGGCGCCTTCAAGGCCGCGCGCCCGACATAAAGCCGCACGGTCGGTGTGTGCCAG
>CALAHL010000254.1 GCA_937891725.1 uncultured Rhodospirillaceae bacterium
ATCCGAAACTAAATATCGGACCCGCCTAGATCGTGTGCTTTGATGTGAAGCCGCCGATTTTCGACAAGGCCGGGATCACGCTGATCACCTCCAGCATCCGACGGGCCTCGCCCAACGTGATGGATGCCAAGATCCACCACGTGAACCAGCTCAACCAGATCATGGCCAATATCGAGGCCAACCGTCAGGGCGCCGATGAAGCGGTCATGTTGGACGATCGCGGATTCGTGGCCGAGACCAACTCCACCACCATGTTCGCCATCAAGAACGGTGAGTTGATGACCCCGAAGCCGACCTACATCGTTGTCGGGATCACCCGAGGCATCCTCTTGGACCTGGCCCCGGAACTCGACCTGATCCCGCGTGAGGACGACCTGTCGCTTTACGATTTCATCACAGCCGAGGAGGCCTTCATCTGCGGCACGGTCGGCGAGCTGGTTCCGATCAAGTCCATTGACGGCAAGCCGATCGGGGCAAAGGGAGCGCGGATGCCGGGGCCGTTCACCCGGGCGCTGATGGCGCGCTACAAGGCCATAACGGATACCGAGGGAACCGTCCTTTAGGTGCGGCGTTGGCACCCGAGGACGACACTCTGCGGGGTCTTTACCCGAAAAATCTGATAGCGACATCCGGATGCCGCTCAGACACCCGAAATTGAAGGCTATAGCTGCATAGTGACGCCACCCACGAGGACAGGACCCGACGCGATGCTCGCAACCTTCACACATGATCCAAGCCCGTCCATGAGCTATGGGATCGATCGTCTTGCCGGTCTGCATGCGGACGTGGTCAATCTGGTGGGAGAATTGGCCTCGATCCTGGTTATCACCGATGCCGGCCTGATGGCGACCGGTATGCCGGTCGCGATGGCAGCGCGTCTGCGCGAAGCCGGTCATTCGGTGGAAATCTTCTGCGATGTGGAAAGCGACCCCTCGGCGGAAAGCGTCGATGCGGCGGCGCAGGCGGCTCGGAACATGGGCGCCAACCTCATTATCGGGCTCGGCGGCGGATCGCCTTTGGATGTGGCAAAGCTGGCGGCCTGTGTTGCTGTCGCGGACGCGCCGGCGTCAGCCTATGCGACCCTTGGCCGTCCTCTGCCAGTCAGTCCGATCAAGAAGATCCTCATTCCAACCACGTCTGGTACCGGGGCGGAGATGACCCGGACCTGCGTCTACGGCATTGAAAACGGCCGCAAGGTTTGGGCGTGGGGCCCGACCTTGAAGGCGGATCTGTCGATCCTCGATCCGATGGCGAGCCGGGGATTGCCGGCCGGTTTGACGGCGGCGACCGGGCTTGATGCCTTGGTTCACGCGATCGAGGCCTGCACGCACAAGCGGGTCACGCCGGTGGTTGAGGGCATGGCGCTGCAGGCGATCCGGCTGGTGGCGGCCAACCTGGAGCGCGTGGTGAGGATGCCGGGAGATCTCGATGCGCGCGGCACCATGGCACTTGGGTCCGCCTTGGCAGGCGTGGCGATTGATGCGTGCGGGACCGGGATTGCCCATGCGTTCGGCCATGCTTTGGGGACGATGGCGCATGTGCATCACGGCCGGGCGGTCTCCTTGGCCATGCGGATCACGATGCCGTGGGCGATTGCCGAGGCGGCGGACGCGCGTCCGGATCTCTATGTTCCGGTCGCTCTGGCTCTGGGTGTTGATCCGCGCACCTGTGCCGACGATCTCGCGTTGGCGCATGCAGGCGCGGCACGGTTCGAGAACATGGTGCGTACGGTCGGCCTGCCTGTGTCGCTTGTGGGCGACGGTCTTGGTGCGGCGGATATCGAGCGTCTGGTGGACATCACCATGGCACCGGAGAACCGGCCGATGGTCGACGCCAACGGGGTCACGCCGACCGACGCGGAACTGCTGACACTTGCGCGGCGGATCCTGACGGCCGCTTGAGCCACCTCAGTCCCAGGATCGTGCCCTCTCTTTGAAATCGGAACGTTGCGGGCCGACCAGACAGAACCGGTGGCCCGATGGCGCCTCCATCACGATCCACCCTTTGATCTCGGCAATCCGTTTGGCACCCAGTGCTTCGAGGCGGCGGGCTTCTGCCTCCTTGTCGTCGGTCTCCACGTCCAGATGAATGCGGCTGTCGTGGTCGACCCTCTGGACCAGCGCGCGCAGTTCGCCTTCAGGGCTTTCGAGGGCGACATAGCGATCATCCGGCTGATGATCCGAAATCGGATAGCCGAGCGCCGCGCTCCAGAACGCCGCAGCATCACCCGGATCGTCGGTCTTGCAGTCGATCACCAAAACGCCCAAGCGACTCTTGTGCATGGCCGTGTTCCCTTAATGTTCCAATCATAGGAAGCTCGCTCACGGTTGAGACCCCGTCAAGCGAGGATGTGATACCCATCACGCTCGGCTGCTTCCCGCATGGCGACGATTGGTTGGTAGTCCGTGTCCGTGATCGGGATCAGGTTCTCGATCCGCAACTCGGCACGGGCCGCCGCACCGCCGGGATCGGCGATCGCATGCGCCAAACCGTCCCGAAGGCGCCGTCGCAACGTCTCATCGGCGGAGGCCCGTGTCACGTAAGGCAGGGCCGGGGCTTCCGCACTCCAGTCCAATATCCGGACCGGTGCGACTTCGGAGGGAGCGACCTGGCCGATGAGGGCGAAGGTCACGCCGTCGAGGGCGGCGATA
>CALAHL010000255.1 GCA_937891725.1 uncultured Rhodospirillaceae bacterium
CAGCCGGGTCCCGGCATGTCCCGCACCCGTAGCCGCAGACGCCAAACCGCCATCTGTGACGGTCACGACCTTAACCTGCAGACCGTCGAGCCGGCCAAGCCGGTCCTGCAAGGCTGCCAACGCCTCGTCGGTCTGCTGATCCCGCACGCCGATCCGTTGACTGGCGGACCGGTCGACCGCCACCACGACCACATCATCACGAGGCTCGCGGCGCTCGCCGATGATTGACGGGTTGATCAGAGCCAGTGTGAGCAGCGCCAACACGACGGCCCGCAAAGCGGCGCCCCGCGCACGCCGTTGGAACGTCAGTCCCGCTGCGGCTAAGGCCAACAGGCCCAAGACAGCCACAACGGCCCAAGGAACCAAGGGAGAAACCACGATTTCCATGGCGTTGGGTATCATTGTCCGAGCCGCTCCAGGATTGAGGGGATGTGGACCTGATCCGCTTTGTAGTTGCCCGTCAGCGCGTACATCACCAGATTCACGCCGAACCGAAATGCCATCTCACGCTGCACCTCGCCCCCGGGAACGACCGGAAACTGAAAGCGCCCGTCTCGATCCCGCGCCCAGGCCGCCGCCCAGTCATGGCTGCCGAGAATCACCGGGCTGACTTCGGTCGAGCCGCCGTCGCGTCGGTCGTCGGTATATAGAGGACCGCCGGAATACCGACCTGGGAAGGTGTCGAGCAGGTAGAAGGTTCGGGTCAGGACATGGTCAGCCTGGACCGGAGCCAGTGGCGGAATTTCCAGACCCTTGCTGATTTCGATCAGCCTTTGCAGCCCGCTCCCCGTCCCGGAATTCACACCGCCGACTTCATAACGGTCACGGGTATCGAACAGAATGATCCCGCCATTGCGCATATAGGCATTGATGCGACTGACCGCAGTCTCTGACAAGGGCCGCTGATCGGATGTGATCGGCCAATACAGCAGCGGGAAGAATGCCAGCTCGTCAAGTTCGGGATCGACGCCATAGGGCGCAGACGGTTCGACCGCAGTCCGCTGGATCAGAACCTCCGTCAAGCCCCAAAGACCGGCAAGACTCACCCGATCGACCTCGGCGTTTCCGGTCTGCACATAGGCAAGTCGGGTTTCGAGTGAGGCTTCCAGGGCAAACAGCTCCGGGTCGATCGGTTTGCCAACACCGCTTTGGGCAGATGCCGCATGCGGTGTTGCCGCAAGCCCGGCTCCCAGTGCCGCCAGCACGATCATCGACGCGGTCAGGCGCCGGAGACCGGGGATCAGCCCCCGGAGCATCAGCCCGATCAATGTATCGGCAATTGCCAGCAGCAGTGCCAGGGAGAGCAGCCAACCCTGCAGATCACGATCACGGCCGGCTTCAAGCGACTGGATCACGGCCCCGGGTATCCGCAGAGCGCGGGAGCCGAGAGTCCCGATTTCAGGTCCCAAATTCAGGGCCATCCGGCTTGCCTCATCACCGTAGTATCCCGGCGGTTGGCGTGGCCCGACCGCAGGGCCACCCCCGCGTTCGGAGGCCGGCGGAAGCAAATCGACACCCGCCGGAACAGCGCCCAGGCGCCCGAACCCGTCCAGGGTCGCGAAGGCCGGAAGCTCCTGGTCGGATTGACCACCTACACCGCGGCTCAACGCCACGACGCGCCTCAGCATCTCGACGAACAAGCCGGACAGCGGCAGATCGCTCCAGTCCGCGTTCGCCGTCGTGTGAACCAGCACCAACCAGCCATCGCCGCGTGCATCAGCGGTGACGATCGGCGTGCCGTCCTGCAGCCGAGCCCACGTCTTCTGGTCCAAATCGATCACCGGTTCGGCTAGAATCTGGCGGGACACGCTAATCTCATCGGACACATCCAGGCCGTTGAACGGACTGGTCTCGCTAAACGGCGCGAGTGAGGCCGGACGGGACCAGGACAAGGCACCGCCAAGCGATCGGTCCCCGCGGCGCAACTGCACCGGAACCAGCTCGGATACCGCAAGGCCACCTCGCTCCAAACTCTCGGCCGCGAGCCGGGGGCCCGCGAACCTCAAGACAATGCCCCCGCGTCCCATGAACGCCTCAAGGCGTTCCCGATCCGCCACCGAGACGCCCGCCACATCGGCCAGCACCACGACAGCAAGTTCGCGCTCCAAAAGGGTGTCGATCGAGCCGCGCCGAATTTCCGTAAACGGCGCCAGCGCACGGTCGAGGTAGAACAATTCATCCAGCAAGGGCTGAGAGCCCTCGAACTCCGTGGCCGAGACCAGTCCGATCGGACGTCGCTTAAACCGCTCGTCCACCAGGAAAACCGCCCCCGCACTCCCCTCACCCTCAATCTCGAGGCGGGAGACCTCATTTCGCAATTCGGTCGGCAGTTCCAGGACGGCCACTCCAGCGGTCGCTCCGTCCTCGAACATCCCGCCGACCCGTCCGATAACCCGACCGTCATCCGCCACCGCGCGCACGGCAAACGGAAGCTCACCGATACCCAGGGCTCTTCGCGTGGTCAGAGCCAAGCCGGCCGCTTCGATTTCCGGGACATCCAACCAGAGTGGACCGCCATCATCGGCCTCGACCACAACCAAATCCCCACGATCGGACAATCGCTCAGCCAGTACCGGCGCACCATCGGCCGTCAGGGAGCCGGCAATCCACACCGAGACCAAGGACGTGCCGGTCGGGACTCCCTCCAAGCGCTTAGCTGTCGCCGCCAAATCCTCGCCCCACGGCTTCGGCGACATGGCCGCTACGATTTCCCGGATGGTCTGCGCCTGACGGAACTCTATCTCGCCGACCTCGCCGCGCGCAGTCGTGATCAAGCCGACGGAACGGCTCTCCCGCTCGGCCTGATCAATCACCCGCAAGGCCCGGTCCCGGCGCGCCTCCCAGTCGGGCCCGGTCGACCAGCCATTCTCCATAACCAGCAGGATCGGGCCGCCCGGCGGCACGGCCGAGCCCGACGGTATCAGCGGGCGGGCGATCGCGAGGATCACCAAGGCGGCGATCACTAGGCGTAACAGCAACAGCCACCACGGCACCGCGTTCGGCGTATCTTCCTTTGGACTCAAGCCTTGCAGCAAACGGATTGCCGGGAAACGCACCAGTTGCGGTGCCGGGGGGATCACGCGGATCAACCACCACAGGATCGGAAGGGTAACCAGGGCGGCGAGCACCCAGGGAACAGCGAAAGCCAAAGGTCCGAGCTGAAGCATGGAGCCGGCTACTCCATCCGTTGCGAAATGGCGGTGTGCAGAGACAGAAGCGCCTGAGTCGGAGAGCCGTCCGTCACGTGATGTCCAAAACTCCACCCAAATCGCCGGGCAATGTCGGAAAGCCCCGCGCGATGGGTCTGCAGGCGCCTTAGATATTCCTCGCTCA
>CALAHL010000256.1 GCA_937891725.1 uncultured Rhodospirillaceae bacterium
CCGGTACGGTCAGCCCGAACACGCCCATCTCGCCCATGCTTTCGACCACCGAGAGCGGAATCAACTCATCCCGCAAATGCCACTCATGCGCGTGGGGTTCGACTGCGTCGGCGGCGAACCGGCGGAACTGGTCCCGCACCATGCTCAAGGTCTCGTCGAGCCCGTGATGGCCGAACGCATCGGCATCGCCGCCCTGGAGTGCCTCCGCCAGACGGCCCGCCAAGGCTTCGGTTGCCTCGGGTCCGGTGGCGGCGCGCTGAAAGTCCCGAACATCCTGGGTCTGCAACGGCGCAAGGTCCGACTCGGCCAGCCCAAGATCATGGGGACGCACGGTTTCAGTCTGCGCCATCGGCAGCCCGCCCGCCGCCTGGGCCGCGTATTCCGCCACGATCCGGTCTAAAATTAGCTTTTCAGTTTCACCGAAACGCCCGCTGTCTCTGAGATCGGCGCCCCAGGCGATCGAGCGGCGCACCGCCTCCACCGTGGTCGCCAACCAGGCAAAGCCATGGGCCGCGACCTGTTCGCGCTCCAACAAGGCGGCGTCGACCCGACCGTCCCGCAGCACCCGTGCGGACAGGCGCTCCTTCGCGGTATCCCGGATGTGCTCCAAACGCTCAAGAATGATCGCATGAAAACCAATAGGATCAGCTGGCTGTTCCGCTTTGTTGATAGATTGAGTGGACATGACAGGCTCCGGTGGGAAACGAGATCTTGACAGGGAACATGGGCCGATCAGCTACAGGCGTCCAGCACGAATAGCGAGAAAACAGATGGATTTAGGGTGGTATGGTTAATGTTATTTAAGAGATTGGTGCCGTCGCGTAATGGTTTGTTAGGATCGTAACTGCAAAATAGGTTCGGTTGCCCGACCTCGCAGGGTATGCTACCAAAAAAATCTAGATATCGATGTGCAATTCGCACTTTTACCAAATCTGGTGGTTTGATGCCTGACGACTCTTTCCCAGCGAAAACCGCCCCCAGCGACAGCGCCCAGGCCTCATCCAGCGCGCGCAACCCGGTTGCCTCGTCGGCCGGTCAGTCCCATGTGGTGCCGTGTTCAAGCGCCTTTCGCGATCGGGTGCTTGCCCTGGCCGAACGCCAGCGGGTCAGCCCGGCCGATCTGGCCCGCTCCGTTCTCCTGCTGATCCCGCGCGGTCGCATCGCCAAGCATTTGGATCCCGGTGAGCCGGCCTCACAGGACCGGGAGGAGGTGCGCCTGCAGAGCGGAGCGTCCGCCGGTCGGGTTTTGCGCCGCAAGCCCCGCCTTCAGATGCGCCTGCCGAAACCGGCCGTCGGCCAGCCCTATGACAACACTCTGCTGCGAAAGGCGCTGGCTTTGGCGCTTTCGATGGCCGATGGCCAGTCCGAGCTGGCGGTTATGACCGAGGCCGACCGGAAGGCCGAGCAGGTGGTCGAGCAGGCCCGGGATAAGCTGGCGGAAGAGAATGAGGAACTGCGTCGTCTGGCCGCAGACCTTGCCATGCCGGTGTTGGCGCGGGGCATAACCGGTCGGGCCGATGCACTGTTTGTGCTGGGATTCCCGCCGTCCGCCGTTCCTGACCAGTCCACGATCAAGCAGCGCTGGCGGCGGCTGGCTCGGATTTACCATCCGGACTCCCCATTCGGCGATCATGAACGGATGACACAACTGAATGCCGCTGCGGAACGGCTGGTCTGAGATTTTACGCTGAAACCCGTTTCACAAGGTGATTGACGACCGGCTTTCCCGTCGCGTAATAATATTACCCATGATGCAAGATCTCTCCACGGCGCGGCTTGGCCGCCAGGGCACGCGAATTAGCGGCCCGGTCCTCTCAGAGGGCCGGGAAATCGCTAACCGTGTTTCCACGCCGCAAGGAGAGATCTCATGCGCGCCGACCGTTTGACCGCGTCGCCGGTCCCGTCCGTTCCGAGTTCCGCATATCAGTCTTCGTCAAACCAGCACACTCCTGTGCCGGACCCTGTTGCCTGTTTCTCGATCCAGGCTTTGGCCGAGCCGACCGTGATGCCCCGGGTGCTTGAGCTGTTCGCCAAGCGCGGCCTGATCCCGTCCCGCTGGCATTCCGATCTGGGCGGACGCCGCCAGGACGAGTTGACCATCGATTTCCAGGTCTCCGGTCTGCCGCGGGACAAGGCTGAGCTGATCGCCCACGCGATCCGCCAGTTCGTCTCGGTCAGCAGTGTCCTGACCAGCGAAAAGCTGTACGCCTGATCCGTTGACCCGTCGGTCCTGTCATCCGGGTGTTATCGCCGGCTGGCAGGACCACGTGATCCGGCTCTAGCGGAGAAACCGGCTTTCGTCCCGTTTCACCCGGTCCATGCCCTGCAGGCGGAAAATCTCGTCGACCGGGACGATGGCTTGGTCGACGCCTTGGATTCCACCGTCCTTCAGGATCTGGGCGAACACCTGCTGCATGGCGGTGACCGCAGCACGGATTGCATGATTGCCCCAGATCGCGATGGCGATCTTTCCGAGTGCTTTCATGCGGGCGATTGTGAAATCCGGATAGGCGGTCGGCACCACCACGATCGGGACCGGATTGTCCCAGGCCCGAATGAAGCTCTCGACCTCGTCGGGCGTCTTTTGCTTCGAATGGATCAGGATCATGTCGGCGCCGGCCTCGCAATACGCCGCCGAGCGGGAAAGCGCCTCGTCCTGTCCGAGTCCGGCGATCAGCGCCTCGCACCGGGCGATGACCAGCAGGTCGGGATCCCGGCGGGTGGCGCAGGCGGCCTCGATCTTGCCCTGGAATTCCGCGACGCGCAGGAGATCCTGACGGCCGCCGGCGATCAGGCTGGTCACCTTCGGAAAGGCCTTGTCTTCGATCACCACGGCGGCCGCCCCGGCGCGCTCATACTGTTCGATCGCGTGGATCACATTGATCGCGTTGCCGAACCCGGTGTCGATATCGGCGACAACCGGCAGATCGCTGGCCTGGACCATCGCGGCCATGGTCTCCAGATGCTGGGTCATCGATACCAGGCTGACATCCGGCAGCCCCAGCGAAGCCGACAGTTCGAACCCGCTGGCCCAGATGCCATCGAACCCGGCCTCCGCCGCAAGCCTTGCGGACAGGGGGCTGTGCCCTGCCATCACCTGGACAAGACCGCGCTCGGCGATCCGGTTCTTGAGAAGTCTGCCCTTGCTCATCGCATTCTCCGCCCACGGGTCTGATCGGTCATGCCCGTCGCGGCGCATCCGGACCTCGGGGAATGCCGCAACCGACAATACGGACCAGCCTAGACCCCCGATATCGGCACCGGCAACTGGGTGCCTACCCGCCCCGCAGGGCCGCCGTGGCCGCGTGATCGACGGCTCCCAGGTCGGAGGCCGGATCGTCTGGATCGCCCGTCAGCACCACCCCGTAGGAGTCGCGCGCCGCCTCGGTCGAGACCAGCCCGCCGCGCCAGTCGCGCCAGACCTCCTCGACCGGACGGGTTTTCGGATCGCCCCAGCCGCCGCCGCCGGGCGAGGTCGCGATCAGCTTGCTGGCCGGGAGCCTGCGGAGTCCGAATTTCGGTGCCAGGGTGCGCGGCGCGCCCTCGGATTCGATATGCATCTCGCCGGCCGCCCCCCAGGCACCGCCCGCGACCCCGAAACCGGTCTGGTAGCGCAGGCCCTCGCCCCGGAAGGAATAGAGTGCCGGGGTGCTGACCTCGGCTTCATAATTGGCGCCGGTCCCGCCGCGCCACCGCCCGGCCCCGCCGCCGTCGATGCGAAGTTCCTGGCGGGCGAACCGGACCGGATAGAGCCGCTCATAGGTCTCGACATTGGAGATCGTCAACCCGCCCAGGGTGCAGAGGTGGCCGATCTGGTTGAAGCCGTCGCGGCCGTCTACGGCACCCGCTCCGGCGGCCGCCAGACCGTGATAGAAGACATAGGCTCGTCCGGGATCGTCATCGGTCGCTCCCATGGGTCCGGAGGTGACGCCGAAGATGTTCTTCGCCCAACCGGCGCAGGCCCGTTTGGGTGCCGCCTGATTGAGCGCGCGCCAGACTGCATGGATGATCTCATGCGCCACGAACACCGTGTCCATGGTGGTGGCGGCCCCCTCGGTCGCATTCACGATGCTGCCCTTCGGCGCGCGGATCTCGATCGTCGAGAAGGTCCCCTCATTGCGCGGAATCGCGGGATCGAAGAACGAAGCGAAGGCGGTGTAGACCGCCGAATGGGTGTTCGCGACCGTCGAGTTCTTGAACCCCGCGATCTGTGGGTCGGTACCCGCGAAATCCACCACCGCCCGGCCGTCCTTTACGGTGACGGCGACCCGGACCCAGATATCGCGCAGCTCGAAACAGTCGTTGTCGGTGCGGTCCTCGCCCAAATAGACCCCGTCCGGCAGCTCCGCGATCGCCGCACTCATGCGGGAGGCGGCATGGTCCAGAATGCCTTGGAAGTAACCTATGGCAGTGTCGACGCCCAGTTCCTCGACCAGGGCCGCCACCTGCTCGGCACCGATTCGGGTCGAACCCAGCATGGCGCCGAGATCGCCTTCCAGAAGGTCCGGAGTCCGGGTGTTGAGCATCAGCAGCTTCCACAGATCCCGGCGGGTCTTGCCGGCCTCGATCAGCTTGAGCACAGGCAGTCGGACGCCTTCATGCCAGACTTCGGTCGCTTCCGGATTGTAGGTTCCGGCAGCCCCGCCGCCGATATCGGACTGATGGGCCCGGTTGCAGACGAACGACACCAGGTGGTTCTCGACGAAGACCGGCCGCGCGATCACCCAGTCGGGCAGATGGTTGCCGCCAGCCTGCCAGGGATCGTTCAGCAGGAACACGTCGCCGTCGTCAATACTGTCTGCGAAATCGGTCAGCACCGCGCGCACCGCGAACCCGCCGCCGCCTGTGTGGATCGGAATGCCGTCCGCCTGCGCCGTCACCCGTCCGTCCGGCCCGGCGATGAAGCAGGAAAAATCATGGGCCTGGCTGAAGATCGGGCTGCGGGCGGTCCGGACCATCACATGACCCATCTGCTGCGAGATGTGGTCCAGCCGGTTCTGGGTCAGGGCCAGCAGGATCGGATCGTTTGCCCGGTCGGTGGGGCTGTTGTTTGGGGGCGTCGGCATCATGCGGCCTCCTGATGATCAAGTTGGATCAGATAGTTTCCGGCGGCATCCACCTCGACCCGATCGGTCGGACCGACGAACAGAGTGGTCGTGATCTCTTCGATCAGAAGCGGTCCCTGAAGCGTATGGCCGGGGTACAGGTCCGGGCCGTGATAGACCGCGCACTCCATCTCCTGGTAGCGGTCGTCGATATAGACAAGCCGGTGCTCGACCGGCTCGGCGGCCCCGCTCGCGCGCGGCGGCGGCGCTTGCTCCATCGGCGGCAGCAAGCCTTTGCCCACCACCCGCAGGGAGGTGATCAAGATCCGCGAGCCGTCGACGGTGTGGCCGAACCGCCGGTCGTACTCGGTCTCGAACGCGGCGCGGATGGCGGTGGCATCGTCCTGGGCGTCGACCGGGATCCGCAGATCCCATTGCTGACCGTCATACCGCAGATCAAGCTCCCGCTCGGTCACTGTGTCGGCCTCGCTGAAGCCTTCGCGGGTCAGCAGAGTGCGTGCCTCGGTCTCCAGAGCCGCGAACCGCCCTTCGATCGGTGCGTCTGTGAGCGTGTCCAGATCCTGGAAATGGACGTCCATGAAGTCCTGCCGGACATCGGAATGCAACATGCCCAGCGCACAGAACGCGCCCGCCTGGCGCGGCACGTAGACCGCCCGGCAGCCGAGCTTGCGCGCGACGGCGGCCCCGTGCATCGGCCCGGCCCCACCGCAGGCGACCAGCAGGAACCGCCGCGGATTCTGGCCGCGCTGAATCGAGATCCGCTCGACCGCGTGCAGCAGATTCTGCTCAACCAGCCGAAGGATACCGGCCGCCGCCTCCTTGACCGAAAGTCCCAGCGGGGTGGCGACCCGGTCGCGGATGGCGGCGGTCGCGCGCTCCAGATCGAGGCTGACCGAGCCGCCGGCATAGGGACCCGGCTTGAGGCGCCCGAGCACAAGATGTGCATCGGTGACCGTCGGCTCGGTGCCGCCGAACCCGTAGCAGGCGGGACC
>CALAHL010000257.1 GCA_937891725.1 uncultured Rhodospirillaceae bacterium
AGTCCATCGAGAACCCGGCTTCCCGTTGCAGATCGGCTTCCAGGGCCAGTTGGTTTTCCAGATCATTGGACAGCGAGGCCCGCATCGCCTTGCGGGTCAGGGTGATCGCCTTGACCGGCATGGCACCCAGTTTTTCCGCCATGGCGACCGCCGCATCCGCCAAATGGTCGTCGTCATAAACTTTCCAGACCAAGCCCCAACGCTCTGCGGTCTCGGCGTCGAGCGGGTCGGTGGTGAGCGCCATGGCCAGCGCACGGCCTTCGCCGATCAAACGCGGGAGGTGATGGGTGACACCGGCGTCCGGGATCAATCCGATCCGGCCGAAGGACACCAGAAAGCTGGCGGATTTGCCGGCCAGGATGACGTCTCCCGCCAGCACCAGACCCATTCCGGCCCCGGCGGCCACCCCATTGACTGCGACGATCACCGGCACATCCAGATCCCGCAACCGCTTGACCAAGGCATTGTAGCTTTTGGCGAGACCGGCGCCGAGATCCCGCACCGGCGGACCGCTCTCCGGCGGCATCCGTGCCGACAGATCCTGGCCGGAACAGAATGCCTTTCCGGTTCCGGTCAGGATCAGCGCCCGAATGGACTTGTCGGTCTCGACCAGGGTGAGGGCGCCTCGCAGATCCTCGTGGACCTGGTCGTTGACCGCGTTGCGCTTGGCTTCCCGGTTGATGGCGACACGCAGGATGGCGCCGAGCCGCTCGACGATAAGGGTTTCGAATTCCATGATCATACTCCCAAGTGAGACCGGGAGCTTATCAGCGTAGCCCGGCCGGGCAACTGGCCGGTCCCGGCTCCCCGAAGCACACAGAGCTGCGTCAGGCTCTTCTGAAACAAATCCTTACGAAGCCGCTGCCGTCGGACTGATCCGCCATCGGCTTTGGGGTGCTGCGTTTGATCTCGGTGAACCCGTTTTCTGCCGCCTCGGCCACAAAAGTCTCAATATCCACGTCGTGCATCGGGCGCCCAGGAGGGTGCGGTCCGTATCGGACAGCCATTGTTAGAATGCCGCCGTCCTTCGTCAGTTCGGCGAGCGAGTCCCAGGCTTCCGGCCGATCGCTCGGCGGGACATGCATCCAAACCGCGTCGCACACCACGACTTCATAGGGCCCGGTCGTCGCCTTGAGGATCGAAAGGGAGGGGAGGGCCTCTCCGAAATAGAGCACACCATTGGAGGGGAACAGTCTGAGCGATTCCTTGGCCATGCCCGAAGACGGCTCGGTCGCCGCGACTTCGTAGCCGCGTTTCGCGAACGCATCGGCCAGGACTCCCGAGCCTGCACCGATATCAAGCACCGAGGCCGGTGGCTTCGGCAGAAACTCCGCATGCCAGCGGAAGAACCGCTCCGTATCCGTTTTGGCATAGCGGGCCGCGAGCTCGGCGGCTTGATCGTCATAGGCGGCAATGGTCTGAGCGACCGGGATTTCCGTCGTGGTCTCGCCCGAGCTCATCCGTTCTTCGCCTTCCATGTCTCGTAACGGGCCTTGGCAAGATCATCCGGCGGATAGGTCCCGCGCAACGGCTTGCCGTCCCGGATCTCGCTGATGATGAATTCTTCCATACG
>CALAHL010000258.1 GCA_937891725.1 uncultured Rhodospirillaceae bacterium
GGGTATGGCACCCTTTGCTATAATTTTCGCGGCCAGATCGAGAGCAAGACAGCACCCGAGACCAAGCCGACCCCGACCCAGATTGTGGAAGACCTCGGGCGGATAATGGAGCATGTGAAGCCGCCAAGACCGATCCTGGTTGGGCTGTCGATCGGCGGGCTGTTCGCGGCCCAAGCCTATCATGCCGGGGCTTCGGCCGACGGCATTGTCCTGATCAACACCCTGCGCAAGCCGTCCGACCGTCTGAATTGGATCAACACCGCGATGGCCGACGGGGTGGCGGCCGGCGGCTTCCGGCTGATCATGTCTCTAAGCCTGCCGATGCTTGTGAATCCCGAGAAACTGGCCGAGATGAGGGCAGGCGTGATCACCGGCGCGCCGTTCGAGCCGGTTGACCGGAGCGATGGGGGCTACCGGCTGATGGTCGAGTCGGTCGCCACCGATTGGGATTTCGCGTGGGAGAGTCTGGACGTTCCGGTCTTGGTTCAGGTCGGCCTGCATGATCGGGTGTTTTTGGTGCCGGAGGATGTGAACGAGCTTATGGGCCGCATCCCCAATGTCCGGCGGGAGGACTTTACCGATGCGGGGCATCTGATCCCGGCGGAACGGCCACAAGCGTTCACGGAGTCGCTGATTGATTTCGCGCGTACGCTTTAGGGGCAGTGGCGTGCTAGTCTCTGGCCCATGACAGTTCCCTTCAGCCGTCGACCGGCCCTGGTGATTTTTGATTGCGACGGCGTGTTGGTCGACAGCGAGCCGATCGCCAATCGGATCATCGCGGATGCTCTGGTCGAGCTCGGCATAGATACCAACAGCGAAGAGGCGCTCGAGAACTATCGCGGGGGCAAGCTCACAAAATTGCGTGACCGTTTGGAACAGGACCTCGGCATCGAGTTGGGAGCCCCTTGGGTGGCCGCGATTTATGAAAAGCAGTTTGCGGAGTTCCGAGCCTCCCTCAAACTGATCCCTGGCATCATAGAGGCGCTGGACTCGCTTGATGTTCATGGCGTGAACTACTGCGTCGGCTCCAACGGTCCACCGGATAAGATGCGGGTCTCACTTGGCGTGACCGGTTTGTACGAACGTCTGGAGGGTAGGATCTATTCCGCCGACATGGTCCCTGAGCCGAAACCCGCCCCGGATTTGTTCCTTCATGCCGCCGCCAACTTTGACCTGGTACCCGAGGATTGCGTTGTGGTTGAGGACAGTGTCACGGGTGTCACGGCGGCAGTGCGTGCGGGTATGCGCGTCCTGGGATACGGAGCGGATTCGGGTGAAGAGACCTTGATGCAAGCCGGTGCCACCGCGACGTTTTCGGACATGCGCCGCTTACCAGAGTTATTGGGCTGTGAGTGATCCGTGGATGGGACCGTTCGAAGGCGTGATCTTCGACTGCGATGGTGTGCTGGTGAACAGCGAACCGATCGCCAATCAGGTTTTGGCCACGTATTTGACCGAGGAAATCGGGTTCGCGATCACGGCCGAGGAATCGCATCACCGCTTCACGGGGATGGTGTTCTTTCAGATTGAGGACCTGTTGCGCGCGGACCATGGCCTGGAGATGCCAAAGGGATGGGTGGAGCAGCATTTCGAGGCGCTATATGTCCGGTACCGCAAGGAACTGGAGGCCGTGCCGGGAACGATCGCGCTGATCGATGCTTTAGATGCAACTGGAATTCCGTGGGGTGTCGCCAGCCAGAGCGCGCCGGACTACCTGGAATTCGTGCTTGACCTGATCGGGATCGGTGACCGCGCGCGTGGTCGGATCGCGTCATCAAAGGATGTTAAACATCCGAAACCCGCGCCGGACGTCTACCTCCTAGCGTGCCAGAAAGTTGGCTGTGATCCGATCCGAACCGCTGTGGTCGAAGACAGTCCGACCGGCACGCGAGCGGGGGTCGCGGCAGGC
>CALAHL010000259.1 GCA_937891725.1 uncultured Rhodospirillaceae bacterium
CGTTATCTCGCGAAGCTGCTGGATGTGGGTAATCCCGCAAAATCCGGTGTGCAGGAAACGGAAATTAAAGAATTGGTCCGGTATCGTGAAACCTACGAGGAACTTGGTCGTGGTCTGGATATGTTGAAGGACGCGATTGAGAGCGGAGACGTGACCGTCTCCGGCATGATCCGCCGCTGAGCCCCCCACTCTTTGGCGGATCGACTTCCAAACCCGGTCTTCTCCCGGGACTCGAGGGCTGCTCACGGGCAGCCCTCTTTTTGTTGCGAGGTGATTCCCAGCGACCCTGGGCCGACTGAGCCCGCGCCGCCAAGTCGAGGGGAAGGGTACGAGACCTGCTGAAATGATCAGGCAGCTCGGTCCGATAGTTTGGTGCAAAGCTCCGGTATCAGGGTGCTTCGGGCGCGGCGGAAGGGTCAAGTTGTCGGGGGGCAGCGTCCGGACCGGGCCGCTATGGACCCCGAGGGACCCGGACGAAATCGGGGATCAGATAGCAGGGCCCGGCACGGTAGCTTGGTCCCTCAGCGCCGCCGCTCGGCCCGTGCCAAGACGACCGGCGGGCGGCGCCGACCAGAAACATAGAACCCGCAGTGGTGGCGGCGTCGCAGTCGCCTACAAGAACCGATTGGTGGCCCGAGCTGACCGACTGCGCTGCGGTCTCATACAAAAAGCCCCGCCTCTCACATGGAGAGACGGGGCGGTTCGGTGAGGCGAATGAGGACGAGTCAGTTCAGCCGGGCCGTTGCCGGGCCATCGATCTCGCGCGGGCGGTAAATCCGCAGGAACAGTTGGGCCTGGACCCGATGGCGATCATGCACGCTGTCCATGAAAAGCCGCGCCTGATGGACATTTTCGATGCATCCACCGGTGTCCAGCCGTTCCAGAAGACAGGTGTAGCCGATTTCCTTCATGCCCTCGAATTCCTCGTCGGACATGGCAGGAGCATGCTCGCGGAACTGTTCGGCGAAGATCCGAGCGAAATTGGTCATCAGTTCGCGGCGCACCCGCCACGGTTTGGTGCGCAGGAACACGGCCCATTCGTCGACCGCCTCCCGAATCACCTCTGGAAGCTGGTCGATCAGCAGCGACTCCGCTGTGCGGTCGTTTTGGTTCGCCGGAAATTTGCGGGACTCGATCTGAATAGGGCCGGCGGCAGAGCCGCAAAGCTCTTTTGGTGTGCGGCGCAACACGGCTGGGAGCGGTGCGTCCATAAGACTGTCGGAGCCGTTCGCGGCAGGTGTGATTGGGATGAAGGTCGACATGCAGTCTCTCCGCGGCTGGTTGAATGCTCGCGGAAGACCTCGCAAAGGGTGGGCCAGGGAGATTTAAAATTAACACATTGAAAATAAGTATGAAATTATTCTCATCGACCGCTTCCAGGCAAGGCTTGCCGGGCGGGATGGGAGGGTCCGGCAAGGCTTGCCGGGGCATCCGGAGCAGACGGCCCGTGCCAGAAAGAAAAAAGGGGCCGCCAATTGGCGGCCCGAGTTAAGGGAGGAAACGCCCAAGAAGTCTAACAGCATGTTGGGCAGTCATGCTGCGATGCACAATATGAACAACCTTGATCGGATTGGCAAGCCCGGGCTTACTTTGCAGATGCAAAAAAATCCTCGACCCGAAGTGACCGCCATGACCGACCCGCGCCCCGATGAGAGATCGGATGGAACCGACGCCTTTGCAGAGGGCGGATCGGTTGCGTCATTTCAAGACCGCCGGGACCGGCCTGGTCTCCTAAGATTGGCAGGTCATCTGGGGTTTCTGGCGATTTCGGTCACCCTGACGGCCCATGCGCCGGGGCTTTGGTATTGGCCGGCGGCCTTTGTTCAGGGCGTGTTTATGGTTTTCCTGTTTTGTCCGTTGCATGAGACAACTCACCGCACCTGCTTTCGATCTCGATGGTTGAACCGCCTGGTCGGCGAGGTGGTCGGATTCATGCTGCTGCTGCCGTATCGCTGGTATGGGGCGTTTCATATGGCGCACCATCGCTTCACCCAGGACCCCGATCGGGACCCGGAACTGGCACTCGCCAAGCCGACCACCTGGATTCAATACGCCGTGATCCTCTCGGGCGCGATCTATTGGCGGTTTGCCGTCATGGGATTGATCAATCGGGCGTTGGGTCGGCAGGTGGACAAAAAATCTGCACCCTATCTCGACGATCGGACACGCCCGCTGGTGATACGGGAGGCCCGCATTCATGTTGGCCTGCTGGCGATGATCGCCGCCGTGTCTATCCTGACCGGATCCGGCGTCGCGCTCACCTATTGGCTGATTCCGGTGGCGCTCGGTCAGCCTGTGCTTCGGCTGTATCTTTTGGCCGAGCATTGGGGCTGCCCGACGGTGCGGGACATGTGGCAGAACACCCGCACGATGCAGACCCTGGCACCGGTTCGCTACCTCGCGTGGAACATGCCGTTTCATGCCGAGCATCATGCGAACCCCGGCGTGCCGTTCCACCAGCTGCCGGCGTTTTCCCGCAGTCCGTTCGCCAAGCCTGAAGTGGTCCAGAACGGCTATGCACGCTTTCACGCCGGACGGATTCGCGATCTGGTTCAGCACCGTGCCGGCCCGGTTTGACCCGTCGCGCGGCGCGGAAACAACCCATGACAGGTTTGCCTGAAATTGCGGCATCACGTTCGCATTTGCAACATTATTGACCAAATCTGCGCGTTTCGAGAATCATCTAACCCTCTGAAAATCCTGGATTTAGACGCGAAAAACCACGCCCGACCGGCTGGCACGCCGTGTGCGGATACGGTGCGTTGTAGGGCGCTAAGCCCATTACTCAGGGGGTTACACGATGACGTTTGCAAAGATGCTCCGGGGGACCGCATTCGGCCTCGCGGCGGGCATGATGGTCGCGACGGCGGCACAGGCCCAAGAAACCATCAAGGTTGGCATTCTGCATTCCTTGTCCGGGACGATGGCCATCAGCGAAACCACGCTGAAGGACGCCATGCTGATGCTGATCGAACAGCAGAATGCCAAGGGCGGACTGCTCGGCAAGAAGCTGGAGCCCGTCGTGGTCGATCCGGCCTCCGATTGGCCGCTTTTCGCCGAGAAGGCCCGTGAACTGATCTCCGGTTCCGGGGCCGCTGCCGTTTTCGGCTGCTGGACCAGCGTGTCGCGGAAGTCGGTGCTGCCGGTTTTCGAAGAGCTGAACAACATCCTGTTCTACCCCGTCCAGTATGAGGGCGAGGAGAGCCAGCGGAACGTGTTCTACACCGGCGCCGCGCCAAACCAGCAGGCGATCCCGGCTGTCGATTACCTGGCCGCGACCGAAGGCGTTGAGCGTTGGGTGTTGGCCGGTACCGACTACGTTTACCCGCGGACCACGAACAAGATCCTCGAGACCTACCTGCTCGATAAGGGCGTGGCCGCCGAGGATATCATGATCAACTACACGCCGTTCGGTCACTCCGATTGGCAGACGATCGTCGCCGATATCAAGGCGTTCGGTTCCGCCGGGAAGAAGACGGCCGTGGTCTCCACGATCAACGGTGACGCCAACGTGCCGTTCTACAAGGAGCTCGCGAACCAGGGCATCAAGGCCGAGGATATCCCGGTCGTGGCGTTCTCGGTTGGTGAAGAGGAGCTCGCGGGTATCGATACCGGTCCGCTGGTCGGTCACCTGGCCGCATGGAACTACTTCATGTCCGCGCCGACCGCAGAGAACGATGCCTTCATCGCCGAGTGGCACAAGTTCACCGGCAACGACAAGCGCGTGACCAACGATCCGATGGAAGCTCACTACATTGGCTTCAACATGTGGGTGAAGGCGGTCGAGGCTGCCGGCACCACGGATCCGGACGCGGTGATCGACGCGATCATCGGTGTCAGCGTTC
>CALAHL010000260.1 GCA_937891725.1 uncultured Rhodospirillaceae bacterium
GCATGCCGATCGCGATCTGCGGCGTCCACGCGGCCTCGACCTCCTCGCCGATGCCCTCGCCCGACTTCGCCGCTTCGACCGCCTCGCGCAGCAGTTCCTGATACAGCTCGATTCCGACTTCCTTGACGTGACCGGACTGCTCCTCGCCCAACAAATTGCCCGCCCCCCGGATGTCCATGTCGTGGCTGGCGAGCGAAAACCCTGCGCCCAGACTGTCGAGCGTCTGCATCACCTCAAGCCTGCGCTTGGCGACCTTGTTCAGCACCTTGGTGGGATGGGTGGTTAGATAAGCATAGGCCCGGGTCTTCGATCGCCCGACCCGCCCGCGCAGCTGATAAAGCTGCGCCAAACCGAACATATCGGCCCGGTGGATGACGATCGTGTTGGCGGACGGAATATCCAGCCCGGATTCCACGATATTGGTGGACAACAGAATGTCGAACGCCCCGTCGGTGAACCCGGTCATCACGTCTTCAAGCTCGGTCGGGGTCATCCGCCCGTGGGCCATCCCGATCTTCGCCTCCGGGACCAGCGTCGTCAGACGCTCACGCACCCGGCTGAGATCTTCAAGGCGCGGGCAGACATAGAAGATCTGACCACCACGATAGCGTTCCCGCAGGATCGCCTCGCGGATGATCACCCCGTCATAGGGCATCACGAAGGTGCGGACCGCCAGGCGGTCGACCGGCGGCGTCGCGATCAGGCTCAACTCCCGCACGCCGGACAGGGCCAGCTGCAGCGTGCGCGGGATCGGCGTGGCGGTCATTGTGAGCACATGGACTTCCTTGCGGAGATCCTTCAGACGCTCCTTCTGGCCAACGCCGAAATGCTGTTCCTCGTCGACGATCACCATGCCCAGCTGCTTGAAATCGACGGACTTGGCCAAGACCGCATGGGTTCCGACCACGATATCAACGTCGCCCTCGGCCATGCCCTTTTTGACTTCTGCGGCATCCTTCGGCGTCACCATGCGCGACAATTGCTCGACCCGCACCGGCAAGCCCTGGAACCGGTCCCGGAACTGGCGGTAGTGCTGGCGACACAGCAGAGTGGTCGGCACCACCACCGCCACCTGATAGCCATGCATCGCGACCGCCAACGCCGCCCGCAGCGCCACCTCGGTCTTCCCAAATCCGACATCGCCGCAGATCAGACGATCCATCGCCCGGCCGGAGCCGAGATCGGTGATCACATCGTCGATCGCCTTCAGCTGATCGTCGGTTTCGGTATAGGGGAACTTGGCACAGAACTCGTCGTACACTCCGGCCGGCGGGACCAGCCGCTCAACTTTCCGTAACTCCCGCTCGGCGGCGATATTGATCAGCTGCTCGGCCATGTCGCGCAGGCGCTTCTTGACCCTGGCCTTGCGCGCCTGCCAACCGGCTCCGCCCAAGCGATCGAGCTGCGCTCCGCCCTCTTCGGAGCCATAGCGCGACAGCACATCGATATTCTCGACCGGCACGAACAGCTTGTCGTTGCCGGCATATTGCAGACGAAGGCAGTCGTGTGGCGCGCCGCCGATCTCCAAGGTCTCAAGGCCGAGATACTGACCGATGCCATGCTCGGTATGGACCACGAAATCGCGCTCGGTCAGCGAGGAAACCTCGCGTAGGAAGTCCTCGCCCCGACGTTTGCGGCGCTTGGTCGGACGCACCATCCGCTCACCGACGATATCCGGCTCGGCGATGACGGACAGCCCCTCGAACCGGAACCCACGCTCGACCGGCAGAACCAGAGCCGCGGTCGCCCCTTTCGGCAGCGCCTTCGCTTCTTCCAGGTTTTCCACCGAGACGATCGACTTCAGCCCATGCTCACCCAGCAGATGCGCCAGACGGTCCCGCG
>CALAHL010000261.1 GCA_937891725.1 uncultured Rhodospirillaceae bacterium
CGATTCATATGGAAGCGATACGACTTCTGATGAAAGGTGCGACGTTCCACAAACGCCCGGAGCCGCCGATCCAACCGATCTCGGCGGGACGGGACATCGGCTCCACGGGCACGTTACTTAAGCCAAGCAAAGGCCCAGTCTAGATGCCAATGAAAGACGGTTCCATGGCGATTTCGATGACGAACGAGACCACGACCACCCAGATTCCCGATGGGATAGACCGGTGGGCGCGGCTTGTGTTCTCCGTCTTTAAGCGCGTGAAACACGGCAAACTCACCGTGGTGCTACCGGACGGCCGGCCGGCCATTTTCGTGGGCACCGAGCCTGGCCCGGACGCGGTCGTGCAGGTCCTCGACATGGCGGCCTTCAAACAGTTCGTGATGGGCGGCGATACCGGTTTTGCCGAAGCCTATATGGACGGCATCACCGACAGCCCCGATATGTCGAAGCTGGTGGAACTGTTCGTTCTGAACAAACACGCCTTCGAACATCACAAGATGGCCGAGCCCTTCACCAAGATCGCGCGTCGGATCCTGCATTGGCTGAATGCGAACACCAAAAGCGGCAGCCGTCGCAACATCGCGGCGCACTATGATCTCGGGAATGCATTCTACGAGCGCTGGTTGGACCCGAGCATGACCTATTCCTCGGCGGTGTTCAGCGGCACCCAGCAGGATCTGGAAGCCGCCCAGATCGAGAAGTACCGGCGGATTGCGGACGGACTTGATCTTAAGCCGGGCCAGAAGGTGCTTGAAATCGGTTGCGGCTGGGGCGGGTTCGCCGCCTATGCGGCCAAAATCCATGACGTGGAGGTTCTCGGCGTCACCCTCTCGGCAGAACAGCACGCCTATGCGACAGACCGCATGCGGCGCGAGGGCGTGAGCGATAAGGTCGAGATCCGCCTGCAAGACTATCGCGACGTGCGCGGTACCTTCGACGCAATCGCCTCGATCGAGATGTTCGAGGCGGTCGGTCAACGCTATTGGACCACCTTCTTCAATACCGTCCGGGATCGGCTCCGCGCGGGCGGCAAAGCCGGTCTGCAGATCATCACGATCATGGAGGACAGCTTCGAGGACTATCGGGACCACCCGGATTTCATCCAGAAGTACATCTTCCCAGGCGGCATGCTGCCGACCCGCACGCATCTTCGGGACCTCTCCACCCAGGCCGGGATCGAGCTGGCCGCCGATGAGGGGTATGGTCAGGACTATGCCAGGACCTTGGCGGAATGGCGGGAACGCTTTGCAGAAGCCTGGCCGGAGATCGCGACCCTCGGCTTCGATGACCGGTTCAAGCGGATGTGGAGCTATTATCTCGCCTATTGCGAGGGTGGCTTCCGGATCGGGAACATCGACGTCCGCCAAGTCGTTCTGCAGCGGCCCTAGACATCGTGTCCAAGACATCGAACGGCCTCTCCCTCGGCAGGCTGATCGCGTACGGGCTACCAGGGGTCCCCTTAGCGGCCGCCGGTCTTCCGTTGTTCATCTTTCTGCCGACCTTCTATTCGTCCGAGCTGGGGGTCGGCCTGACTGCCGTCGGGGCGGCCCTGCTGGTCAGTCGGCTCTGGGATGTGGCGACCGACCCGGTGGTCGGCGCCTTGTCGGATCGCACCAAATCCAGGTTCGGACGGCGCAAGCCCTGGATCTTGCTGGGCCTGCCACTCTTGATGTTGTCGATCTGGATGCTGTTCCGCCCTCCTGTAGCGGTCGACATCTGGTATCTGGCGGGCTGGAGCTTCGCGGTCTATCTGGCCTGGACGATGATCGCCCTGCCCCATGGCGCATGGGGTGCTGAGATCTCCAACGACTACCACGAACGTTCCCGGATATCGGCCGCACGGGAAGTCTGCGTGGTCCTCGGCACCGTTATTGCCGCCGCCCTGCCCGCGGTCCTCGGTGGCGGTGCGGGCGAAGCGCCGGAAGGTGACGTGCTTTCCGTTCTTGCAATTGCCTTGATGATCGCCCTGCCGCTCAGCGTCGGGGCCGCCCTGATCTGGGTGCCCGACCGCCCAGTTTCCAACCAGAAGCCGACACCGTGGCGGGATGGTGTGAAACTGTTGAAGGCAAACCTGCCGTTCCGCCGGTTGATCCTCGCCTATCTGCTGAACGGTATTGCGAACGGTCTACCGGCCACCTTGTTTTTGCTGTTCGTCCAGCATGTGCTGGAGGCAAAAGCGCAGCAGGGGTTGCTGCTATTGGTCTATTTCTTCTGCGGAATCCTGTCGGTCCCGCTGTGGCTGTGGCTGTCGCGGCATTGGGGCAAGCACCGGACTTGGTGCATCGCAATGATCATAAACTGCGTGTTCTTCGCGGCGGTTCCCTTGCTGGGCGCGGGCGACGCAATGCTGTTTCTGGTGATCTGCGTGTTGACCGGGCTGTGTCTTGGGGCCGACCTGACCCTGCCCGCGTCGATCCAGGCGGATGTGGTGGATGTCGACACTGCGGCGGGGGGCGAACGGCGCACCGGGCTCTATTTCGCGTTCTGGGGTATGGCGACCAAGCTGGCGCTGGCTCTGGCGGTCGGCGTGGCCTTTCCGGCTCTGGATCTCGCCGGGTTCGACACCGACGGCGGGAACACGACCTGGGCGTTATTGAGCCTGGCACTCCTGTACGGCGGCGCGCCTATCCTTTTCAAACTCGGTGCCATCGGGCTGATGTGGAGATTTCCGCTGGACGAAAGCACCCAGAGAGATCTAAGGGCTCGGATCGCGCGTATTGAGACCGAACAACCAACTCGGATGTGATCCATGATACGTCGTTTTTCGTATGTATTTATACTTTTGTCGATGCTGGGAGCATGCGGTTCCATGGAAATAGAAGATTTCGAGGGCACCACCCCGGAGCTGAAGCTTGAGGAATATTTTCTCGGAAAGACCAAGGCCTGGGGAATTTTTGAAGATCGCTTCGGCAATCTCAGGCGTGAATTCACGGTCGATATCGAAGGTACTTGGGACGGCAAGACGCTGACTTTGGTCGAGGACTTTCTGTATTCCGACGGCGAGACCGATCAGCGGATCTGGAAGATCACCAAGACAGCCGAGAACACCTATGTC
Organism: uncultured Rhodospirillaceae bacterium; assembly: GCA_937891725.1. Classification (GTDB taxonomy): domain Bacteria; phylum Pseudomonadota; class Alphaproteobacteria; order Thalassobaculales; family Thalassobaculaceae; genus JANSYC01. The sequence goes on from CALAHL010000261.1 coordinate 3,056, forward strand.
GGCGAGGCCGACGACATCATCGGGAAAGCCCAAGGCCGTGCTGTGGGCAAGGCCCTGAACTGGAATTACGAGTTCATGCTGAAGATGAAAGACAGCGAGCTGAAGGTCCGGTTCGACGACTGGTTCTACCTGCAGAGCAAAGACGTCCTTATCAACAAGGCGGACGTGACGAAGTTCGGCATCCAGCTCGGTCGCGCCACGATCTTCTTCCAGCGCGTCTCCAGCCAGGCCGTCAAAGCGCCGAGTGCAGACGATGGATCTTCCGCCGACGCGGGGGATTCAGACCGTGGGCGCGGCCAGGAAGCCGCGTAGCCGTCGCAATACCCATCCCAGGACCGGGACCCGTTCATAAAGCTGCGCCGCCGCGTCCCAATGATCCACATGCAGAATCGCGTGGCCCGATCCGTCGAAATGGATTTCGCTCATCCCGGTGATGGTGAAACGCGCGGAGTTGCCCTTCCGACGGGCACTCAAAATCCAACGGATGTAGCTCGCATCGCTCCCAACGGCGCGGTCTGTAACGTCGAAAACCGCATCATCGAGCGTCTGATACATGTGCCGGAACACGGCGATGAACGCTTCGACCCCCTGCACATCGTTGAACGGGTCGACGAACCGGACATTCTCTGAGCAGACACCCCTTAGTGTGTCCAATCTGTCCGGTGTCAGGGCTTCAAACGCGGCGATATAGGCGTCCAACCCGGCTGCAGGTTCGGCATCGGTCACAACCCGGTGCCCTTGTGAACGAGCTTGAAGTAGAGCCAATCCGGCAGCAGCCCCAGGAACTTGAGGATGTAGGCAAAGCGCTTCGGGAAGGTCACCTCGAAGGCATTGCTCTTCATCCCGCGATACATGTCTCGCGCGGCATCCTCAACCTCCATCAGGAACGGCATTGAGAACGGGTTCTTGTCGGTCAACGGCGTCCGCACAAAACCGGGGCAGACAACCTGGGTCTTCACGCCAATATGATCAAAATCGAACTTCAGAGATTCCGTGAGATTGATCAGGGCCGCCTTGGTCGCGCCGTAGCCCGGCGCCTGGGGCAGCCCGCGATAGCCGGCGACGCTGGCCACCACCACGAGATGACCGGCCTTCCGCGCCCTGAATCCCGGCAGGATCGCGGCGATCCCGTTCACCACCCCACCAACATTGATATCCAACAGCTTGCGGAAGTCCTCGACCTTGAAATCGTCCAGGGGCTGCGGGAGGTGTGTGCCCGCCGCGAACACGGCACAGGTAATCGGCCCAACCTGCTCCTCGATCTTGGCCGCTGTCTCCGCGCAAGCCGCCGCATCGGTCGCATCGACGGGATAGGGTTTGATCTTACCGGCTGGGCCCTCGGCGGCCAACTCGTCGAGTTGTTCCTCTCGCCGCGCCGAAGCCGCCACGGTCCACCCGTCCCGCGCCATCTCCAAAGCCAAGGCGCGGCCGATACCGGAACTGGCCCCAACAATCCAAACGATTTTCGCCATCACATCCTCATTCGAGGGTTTCAAGAAATTGATCCGCCTGATTTTTCAAAGCCGCGCGCTTGGCGTCCTCAAACCGATCCAGACTTTTGTAGATCAGCGCCATCCGTCTGTTGCCGCGCAGACTGTCCTGATGTCGCAGCAGAAACCGCCAGTAGAGGGCGTTGAACGGACAGGCATTCGGGCCGGTTTGCTGCTTCACATCGTAGCGGCAGCCACGGCAGTAGTCGGACATCCGATCGATGTACTTGCCCGACGCCGCATAGGGTTTCGAACCGAGCAGCCCGCCGTCCGCATACAGAATCATTCCGTGAGTATTCGGCAATTCCACCCATTCGAAGGCGTCGACATAGACCGCCAGATACCAGGCATTCACCTCCTCGGGATCGGCCCCGATCAGTAAGGCGAACAGGCCGGTGACCATCAGACGCTGGATATGATGCGCATACGCCTCGCGTTTGGTCTGGCCGATCGCCTCGGCCAGACAGTGCATGTCTGTCTCGCCTGTCCAGTAGAAACCTGGGAGCGGTCTGTCCGCCTTCAAGGCGTTGGTCTCGGCATAGCCCGGCATTTTCAGCCAGTAGATCCCCCGCACATACTCTCGCCAGCCAAGGATTTGCCGGATGAACCCCTCAACCGCATTCAGCGGTGCGGCACCGTCACGCCCTGCCTGTTCCACTCTTTCGATCACATAGCGGGGATCCAGGAGCCCAACATTCAGATAGGGCGAGATGACCGCGTGGAACAGGAACGGCTCTCCTGCTTTCATCGCATCCTGATAATCTCCGAACAGCGGCAGGCGCTCGGTCAGGAAGGTCTCGAACAGCGCCTCCGCATCCTCGGCCGTGACGGCGAACCCAAACCCGTCCAGGTCCCCGAAGTGGCCAGAAAAACGTTCTGAAACAAGCGCCAGCACCTCCTGGGTGATCCGATCAGGCGCGCAGGATGGTGCGGTCGGCACCTCAAGAGTTTTGGGCGGCTTCTTCCGGTTCTCTTTGTCGAAGTTCCATTCCCCTCCCATCGGCTCCTTGCCGTCCATCAGGATACCGGTGCGCTTGCGCATCTCCCGATAAAAGAACTCCATGACCAATTGCTTGCGGCCGTTCGCCCAGGACTCGAACTCCTGTCGGCTGCAGAGGAACCGATCGTCGACGCGGATCTCCACCGGCAGGCCCAGATCGGCCTCCCAACCCGACATCGCCCGCTCGACCCGGTACTCTCCAGGCTCGGTCACCACAACACGGTCCGGGCAATGACGCGCGACGGCGCGGGTGAGCTCCCCGGTGAACGAGCCGGTGTTGGCGGGGTCGTCCAGCGTGACGTAGTCGACCGTCACCCCGTCCTGCTCGAGTGCGCCCGCGAAGTGGCGCATAGCAGACAGGATAAAGGCGACTTTCTTGGGGTGATGGGGAACATAGGTAGTTTCTTCCGCGACCTCGGCCATCAGGACCACGTCAGCTTCCCGATCGAGATCCGAGAGAGCCGACAAACCACGGGACAACTGATCCCCAAGGACAAAACGAAGACTGCCCACCGATCGGATCAGAGCGCCGCGATGCGCGCGCCGGTCGAAAGGGGGCTTCCGAAAAGATTCTGGTCGGACGGTGCGCCTGCCATCTCAAAATACTCCATGAACCCACCCTTTATGGTGAAGCTCATCTTCCGCCAGCGCTCCCTGGAATCGTACCAAAAATCCAGATCAATGTCCCCGCGCATCGCGTAGCGGTTGGCCTCAATCATCTGGGCATTCTGAACACCAATCCGCTCGATTCCCTTGTCGGCGATCGTGAATTCGAGGATTCGCCCCTTCTGGCTGTCCAGCATACGACTCTGCTGCATGAACCGCGGGTGCCAATAGCTCGACGGGAGAATGTCTCCGGGTGCGGTCAGATCGCCTGAAGGACCCGAAACGGCCAAGTCGCCGCCCCGGACGCGTGCCTGTACCGCCTGCGCCTCGCCATCGTCGTTGGTCACCGTGTCGAGTCGAACCAGCCGCCCGCCCTCCCAGATTTCGCGGCTCCGATGCTCGTATCGATAAACCGGGATAAAGGCGAGCTTGACCACAAACTCGATATAGACGTCGACCTGCAGACGATTGCCGCGCGCCTCAAAGCGCTCCAACACGACTCCTATGGGGCTACCCTCCCGCTGAACCTGGAACTTGAGAATGGGGGGCTGATACGCCGTCGCCAGCTCCACACCCGCGAATGCGGGGGCAGTCGCAATCACACCGGTTCCGGCGAGTCCTGCCAATACAGAGCGTCGGGTCAGTGGAAGCATCACGTCGATCCTTTTCGAGAGTTCTATGGGCTTAGTCCCTAGTCCCGCCCCGCTTGAACAAATGGTGCGCTTCATGCCCAAGGCAATCCGCGGCCGAACCGCACCGAAAAAGGGCGCCCCGTTTCCAGGACGCCCCGAATTATCCGTTATGGAAAACCAACCTACCGGAACGCTTCCGGAATCTCGATTCCGGCTTCATTCTCCTGGCCTTCACGGTTCTGGGCGGC
>CALAHL010000262.1 GCA_937891725.1 uncultured Rhodospirillaceae bacterium
CCTCGCATCAGGGTCGGCTCAAAGCACAGGTCAAGCTGATGGACGGGGTCAATGCCGACACGGTCTGGACCTGGAACGCGATCGGCAAGCGTAAGGGAACCTGGAACCTGGACGAAAGCGCACCGGAAGCCAATCGTGGCTTCCTGCTCAATCACCTGATCTCGGAGCTGTTGCCACCGAAAGAGGGTGGTTATCGGTTTGCCAATGCGGATCCGGTCACCGGACAGGCGGCTTGGTATGATCTTCGGGTGCGGATGGAGAAGGCCGAGGCGGATGCGCCCGGCGTGGTCTCTGAGCCGCGTTTCGAGCCGGCGCCGAAAATCTCGACTGCTAAACGCCCCACCGGCGCATTACGGTATGGGGCTCCGACCACCGGTCAGGAGGCTGCGGAATGACATCGCTTCCCCAAACCGCGCCCGCCAAGAAACTCGGCCTGGTGATCGACCTGGATATCTGTGTCGGCTGCCATGCCTGTGCGGTTAACTGTAAGGAATGGAACTCGGGCGGGCACTCGGCCCCGATGACCGATTGGAACGCCTATTCGGGTACCGAGACCGACCCGGACAGCGGACGGGATTCGGGCGCCTGGGGCGTCTGGTTCAATCGGGTCCACACCTTCGAAGTCAGCCCGACCAAGGCCGATGAAGACAGCCGCACCGTCCATTTCCCGCGCTCATGCCTGCACTGCGAAGAGCCGGCCTGCGTGACCGTTTGTCCGACCGGCGCCAGCTACAAGCGGGAGGAGGACGGCATCGTCCTGGTAAACCCGGACACCTGCATCGGCTGCAAGCTGTGCTCCTGGGCCTGTCCTTACGGCGCGCGGGAATACGATCACACTGACGGCATCATGAAAAAGTGCACGCTGTGCGTCGACAAGATCTACAATGAGAACCTCGAAGAGGTGGATCGGGTCCCGGCCTGCGTGTCGACCTGTCCGGTCAGTGCGCGGCATTTCGGAGATCTGGGGGATCCGGACTCCGATGTGTCAAAACTGGTGGCTGATCGCGGTGGCTACGACCTGATGCCAGAGATGGGCTACAAGCCGACCAACAAATACCTGCCGCCCCGACCCCGTCGGGACAAGACGGGCGATCTGGGGGACATCACCCCGCTTGCACGGTTGGCGGCGGAGGCCGCTGACCAACCGTTGACCGAGACGAAGACCACGGGCGGCAAGATGCTCGCCTGGGTTGACGCCGTGCTGTCACGTTGAGCGGAGGAGAGTGATATGCATCCCGCCGCCTCCGTTATTTTCTTCACCACCGCTTCCGGCGCCGGCTACGGCCTGCTGTTCCTGCTTGGGATCGCTGGTGCGTCTGGATTGGTTGAGCCGAGCCGGGCCTTTGGCGTTATCGCCCTGGCGATTTCCCTGGGTCTGATCACGGGTGGTCTGATTACCTCGACCGCCCATCTGGGGCGTCCGGAGCGGGCCTGGCGGGCGATGTCTCAATGGAAATCCTCATGGCTGTCGCGCGAGGGCGTGGCGGCGGTCGTGACCTATCTGCCCGCCGGAGTATTCGCTATCGGCTGGGTGTTTTTTGAGGAGACGCAGGGAATCTGGGCGTTCTTCGGTCTACTGGCATCATTGGGGGCGGTGGCGACGGTGTATTGCACGGCGCAGATCTACGCCACACTGAAGACGATCCCGTCCTGGAACAATCCCTTGGTCATGCCGGGTTATCTCGCACTGGCGCTATATACCGGGGGGCTTTGGATGACCGCTCTGGTGGCCGGGTTCTCGGGTGGTGAGACCGGGATATTTGGCCCCCTTACGGTCCTGGTGGGGGTCCTCGCCGTCGCAATAAAGTTGGTCTACTGGCGGTCGACTTCAGAGGCGGACTCGAATTCGACCTCCGGGACGGCCACGGGACTGGGCGCTTTGGGGCGCGTGCGCCTCTTCGAGGCGCCGTCCACCTCGGAGAATTACGTGATGCGGGAAATGGGCTATCGGATTGCGCGCAAACACGCAGATAGGCTGCGCAAGATAGCGCTGGCTACCGCGTTCTTGACCCCGATCATATTCCTGCTGTTGGCCTTGGCGGCAGGAGGTGAGGCGGCCGCTATTCTGGCACTCCTCGCGGCTCTCTCTGGAACGCTTGGGACCTTGGTCGAACGCTGGCTAATGTTTGCCGAGGCCCGCCATGTGGTGACGCTCTATTATGGCGCTGAGGCGGCTTAGACGCGCGCTTGATTCGGTTACCGTGATTCTTCAGCGTCACCAGTCTTTATTATCGACAGTGTCAATTGACGTGGTGCTAGGCTGATCGAGAGCGTATAGTCTTTCTGATTCGCATGTGGTGTAGAGTATCTTAGACGCTATGTTGTTCTAGAAAGATCGAAAGATATCTAAAGCCCCATGATAACGGATCGTGTTGACCTAACTCTAACAGATCAGGGTTTTTGCTGTGCGTTTTGCGCAGGAAAAGCAGCATTTAGTCAGGCTGAAGGTGCTAGTACCGCATTTCAGACCAAGTCTACCAACAGTATTCCAAGTTATGTAGCGGCACTTCTGCCTGATGGCACTCCTAAATGGGGGGCACAGTCCCGGGCGTGTCAGCAGTTGTGACATACAGCTTTATGGAGGCAGCACCATCGTACGCCGACTCCAGTGATAGATTTGGTTTCAGTCCTTTTAGCGACTCTCAGAAGGCATCTGCAATTCAAGCTCTTACAGCTTGGTCAGATGTGTCAGGGATCGAATTTGTTCAGGTGTCAGACACCGGGATTGGTGGTTTCCTGAGGTTTGGAACCAATAATCAACAAGGTGTGTCGTCTGGATATGCATATTATCCAAGTTCGAACGATAGTGGCGGCGATGTTTATTTAGCGAATGATCAGGCCACTAATAATAACCTTGCGCCTGGAGGTTACGGGTATCTTACCTTATTGCACGAGATTGGTCATGCGATCGGTTTGAAGCATCCAGGAAACTACAGTGCGGGTGGTGGTGCCGTCGACGGTCCATTCCTACCATCGGCTCAGGATTCGGCTCAATACAGTCTCATGTCTTATAATGATCATGGTGGTGTGTCAGCTTTTCCTGCAGGGCCAGCGCTCTATGATATCGCCGCGATACAATACCTTTACGGGGTGAATACCTCTACGAATAGCACCGATAATGTTTATGCTTTCTCTAACCCAAATGTCGTCGCGCTTCAAACAATTTGGGATACTGGCGGGAACGATACCATAAATATTAGTGGGCAGACCTCTGGTGCGACCGTGTCGCTTATTGCTGGAAGTTTCAGCTCAATAGGTACGAATGGTACGGGTGGTCTGGCAACGAACAACGTTTCTATTTCATATGGGGTGGAAATTGAAAACGTCATTGGTGGAAGTGGCAATGACGTGATCACCGGAAACGCATCTGATAATATTCTAACAGGTGGCGCTGGTAGTGATACGATCTATGGCGGTACGGGGACAGATGCTTCAGTCTTTAATGGAGCGAGGTCTCAATACAGTTGGAGCACAAATGGTGGTTCCACGACAATTGT
>CALAHL010000263.1 GCA_937891725.1 uncultured Rhodospirillaceae bacterium
GGGTCAAGCGGAGAGGATCGTCGGTGGAACCGATGATTCTGCAACAGCCTCTTTTACCAAAAATTCCAATTGAATACGCGTTACTTTAGAATATCCCGGAGAACATCGCGGACAAACGCGTCCAGATTTCCGCCTTTGAACAGATATCCCGAGATCCCGGCCCGGCGCCCGGCGTCCAGATCGCTCGCCCGATCCCCGATGATAAAGGACCCCTGACGCTCGGTCGGCCATTCCGACATCAGGTCCAACAACATGCCCGGCTCCGGTTTGCGCCAATGTGACAGATGCGCGAACCGTTCCGCCTGAAACTCCGGATGATAGGGACTTGCGCGCCAACCATCGATCCGACCGCCCATCTCCCCCAATCGGTCAACCATCCAGGCCATCAGGGCCGAGACGTCGGTCTCCCCATAGAGACCGCGGGCGATCCCGGCCTGGTTGGTGACCACGAAAACCCGAAACCCCGCCTCATTGAGTCTCCGCACCGCTTCCGGCGCGCCGGCCACCCACTCGATCTGGTCCGGGCGATGGGCATACCCCACATCGACATTCAGCACCCCGTCGCGATCCAGGAACGCCGCCCGGCGCAGTGCCGGTTCCGTCATCGAGGCCCCTCCGAGTCGACGCGTCCGGAAGTCCGCAGGCAGTCGGCTGAAGTCTGCGAATCGTGTAATTTCAACGAGTCGTAATCAGGTACGAATCGAATCCCCTGCTGCGTGTATTGTTGGGGTCCTTTTTCTAAACCTCGACGATTAGGTGACATCATGTCGAACATACCATTGTCAGAGCGCCTCCTCGCCAATGTGGGGAAGGTCATAGTGCCGGAAGACCACCTTCTGAAATCCCTGTTTCCAATTGTCGAAGACGACCTTGGGAGCGTCGGACTGAACCTCCGAGTCTCGTCCGACCTGGATACCTTCGAGGAGGTTTGCAAATCTACAGGGAAATTTCTTCCGAACGCGTTTCAAAGATCCATGGCCCCACTTCCCGATGGCGACGCGATCTGGTTTCGCGTCGAGACCTTCAATGGGGACCTGGTCGCGACAATCGCGCATAGAGTTTATCGCCTGCCGCACCACACACTGGGCGATTGGCTGACAACCGGGTCTTTGTTCTACCAGTCCCCCATTACGCAAATGGCCGAAGGAGAACGGTTCTACCTTGGGCCAGAGGCCGACGCCTATGCCTCCAGCATTCGGGGCACGTTCATCATGGCCGGAGGTCTATGGGTCTCCGACGCGTATAAGGGCCGCACCAATCTCGCACGGTTCCTCACCCAAATAGGTGCCAGCTTCGCCTATGCGCGCTGGAACGCAGCCCCCATCATTTCAATCGTTGAAGATGAGGTGATGCAGAAAATGTCCGCGAAGTATCGGTTCACCAACAATGTCGACGGCGTTTACTGGTACCGCCCGCATAAGCCGCACCGCACCAAAATGTGGCTCTTGGGAAAAACCCGGGAAACCATCATAGCCGACACGCGGGCCTATCTCGACGACGCGCCCTATGACCGCCTGTGGATCGGCCAACCGGTTGTCGAGGCTGAACGAACCGCGGTCACAGCAGGCATACGCTGAGAACGGAGCCCGCCACCTTCTCCCAAGAATGCGAGAAGATCGGCAAGCTCAACCGGGTCCAGCTGTAGGTTTTCGGACCGGCATTCGTGGACAGCGTCCCGTAACACTGGTGCACCAGGGGCGTTCCCCGTCTGGTCACGCTCAGGAGATCCTGCTGAACTCTGAGCCCGAGGTGCCTGTCCGGAACATCGGTCAGGCGTCGACCAACCATTTCGCCGTCATTCTGCTCGTTCCAAAGCGCGAGCCGTCCCGACCGGTACTGCGCGATCCGAAATTCGTAATCGGAATCGAGTTTGACCAGCTTGGTCCGCTCACTGAAGATTCCCGTGCTCTCCAACTCCTGAAACAGACTCTCCCCGCCGTCATTGGCGTTTCGCGCGCCCCAGATTCGTGCGGTTCGCTCGATCATTGCCCGGTGTTGGCTCTGAAGATCGTGAGCCAAACGATCCGGCTCCATCGCAATGGATTGAACGGTGGACGGGAAAAAGGCATTGCGCTTGGCCGTAACGAGATGACGGGCCCGTGCGGCGATCTGATCCGCCGATCCGCATTCGCTGATCCAGGTGATTCCATCCCACCAGACCAGCGTGATCACCCCAGGCGCCTCCGCCCAATCTTCGCATAGGCCTTCCAGCCGCTTCAACATGGGCATTTCGACCACGTGCGGGTCCAGAACGATCCGCGCCGGCAAATCAGACCGCAAGTCCCGCTTGCGGGTCGGAAAATCCATCTCGATGCCGATCCAACCCATCGTGTGGAGCGCATAAATGACCGTATCGGGTTCATCCCGCTTCAACACCGTCGATAGGTCCGCAACAGGTTCGGCGCTATCGTCGAGCCAGGTGGCCCCAAGAAGCCGACGGGCAACCCTTTCGGAGTCCTGCAGCGCCTTCTCCAGTTCATCCAGCGGACGCGCGAGCGCATCTTCGGCCAGGTTCGCCCGCAAAAAATCGGTGTCGCGCATGCCGCGCCCACCCCAACCGAGGGCTGCCGGCTTCACCGCCCGTTCCTGCTGAACCTTGCTCTCGCCCATGCCCTTGGCCAATTGATCGATCGGCGGCTCTTGGTCGAGATCGCCACGCTCCACGATCACCTGCTCATGGATGTGGGAGAGCGCCGCAGTGGTCGAGAAAAAGCTGATGCGGGCCGAATTCGACATTCCGCGATGGGCCAGGGCCACGTCGACCGCGCGGCCGCGAAACCGGGTGCCCAGCACATCGGGCAGACGCATCAAGGCATCATACCGCACCGCATACGGATCCAGCGTCACGCGGGTGAGCATCCCGGTCCGCTGCACGTCAATCCATCCCATGACATGCAATGCGGTTGCCTCAAGCGAGGCCAATGACGGGATACCGTCGGACAAACGCCGCTCAAGTCCGTCAGGCTTTATCCACAAAGCCGTTTCGAAATCCTGCGCCATGTCAGCACGCCCACTTATATTACGCTCTCCGAATAAGATGGTGTCCGCTTTTTGCTTGACGAACAAGAACGAATCGAAAAGTAAGTTAAGCAACGTAAAAATACGGACATTCTAAAAGATGTACATGCGGTTAATTTACCACGTGGGCGTTGCTGTTTTACCGATTTTTCACACGCATACGGCGCGTCTCTTCATTAGGAGACACGCCGTATGTAGTTTTGACTAGGGGCCCGGCGAACTCGCCACGGCCGAGCCGATTTTTCTTACTAGCTGGCCGCGCCGTAGATCTCGGCAACCCGTTCCCAGTTCACCATGCTGTCGACGAACGCCTTGACGTAGTCGGGGCGACGGTTGCGGTAGTCGATGTAGTAGGAGTGCTCCCACACATCGCAGCCCAGAAGGGCGGTCCCCTCACCGGTCGCCAGCGGGTTCACGCCGTTTGCGGTCTTGCTGACCTTCAGCTTGCCGTCGGTGCCGAGCACCAGCCAGCACCAGCCCGACCCGAACTGGCCGACGCCAGCCTGAACGAACTCGTCCTTGAACGCGTCGACGCTTCCGAAGTCGGACACCAGCTGCTTCTCAAGCTCGCCCGGAATGGCGCCACCGCCATTCGGCTTCATCCATTTCCAGAACTCGATATGGTTCCAGTGTTGGGCCGCATTGTTGAACAAGCCGCCGCCCTTGCCGCCATCATAGGACGCCTTGACGACCTCATCGAGGGACTTGCCTTCCAGGCCGCTTCCCTCAAGCAGTTTGTTGCCGTTCACAACATAGGCGTTGTGATGCTTGTCATGGTGAAACTCGAGGGTCTCACGCGACATGTACGGCCCCAGGGCCTCGTAGTCGTAGGGCAGCGGGGGAAGTTCGAATGCCATGATCTGGCTCTCCTCTGTGGGTTCGTTTCTTAGCACCGCGGACCCGCATGTGGTCCGCCAATCCTTAGCCAACATGTAAGACCAAGAAAGTTCTTGTCTAGAGCAAACTCGGAACGACCGTCTCAGCGTTTCGGCTGATCGGCCCGCGCAACCGCGTCCAGGAAGTCTTCCAGCGTCTCGGGTCCGTCGGTGCCGAACACCTCCCGGAGCCCCAGATCCGCCACCCACATTTGCCGATCGCCGGTGCCCCTGGCGGTGAACGGCTGCAAGTCGAGATCACGCAGAGTATCGGCGACCGAGTCCATCTCGATCGCCCGGCGCCGCCCATGCAAGGCCATGCGGCCCATGTGATAGGTCGCCAACGCTCGCCAGTCGAGGTCCGGAAAGGTTCCCTGGATCGAGGCCAGCACCCGTTCGTGCACGCCGGCCCGATGCGCCGCAACCAGGCTTTCGCACAGGATCGCCTCGATCCCCTTCATGAACACGCTGCGGGCCATCTTGATGGTCGAGGCCTGGCCAATGGACGCGCCGACGACCTCCAGGTTCATGCCGAACGGGGCGAGGGCCTCGACAGCGGCCTGCGCCGCCTCGCCCGCCAGCAGCATCGGAACCAGATGACCGCGCCCAGGCACCGTGTCCATCACCGCCACATCGACATAGCGCGCCGCCGAGCGGTTCTCGACCGCAACCGCCGCCTTCACCTTCTTACCGGGCGAGCAGGAATTGAAATCCAGATAAATCTGGCCTTGGCGCAAATGCGGGGCCGCAGCCGATGCCGCGTCCAGCGCGCGCTCGGAGGTCACGGTGGAGATCACGATGTCAGCGTCCGCCACCGCGGCCTCAGCCGTATCGACCGGACGGGCTCCGACGGACGCGGCCTTCACGACCCAATCGTCCCGGGTTCTCGGATCGATCGCCAGAATGTCGTAGGCGGTCACCGACCCGGCCCCGGCACTCATCAGGCCGCGCGCGATCTGGGGGCCGGCCTCGCCGAACCCGATAAAGGCGAACTTCATACTCACGACGTGGACTCTCCTGTGACGCCATCATCGGCGAAGCGTGCGATCGCGGCCTCGTCATACCCAAGTTCAGACAGGACGTCCCCGGTATCCACCCCAAGACTGGGGGCGGCATTCAGGGGACGGTCCTCATCGCTGTTGCGGATCGGGTGGCGCACCATCCGGAAATCCTGGCCCGGCAGGACCGGATTCGGGAAGCTATCGATCGCCTCCCGCGCCTGATGGAACGGATTCTCCAGGGCCTGGCCGATATCCAGGATCGGGGATGCGGGCACGTCGCCTGCGAAATCTTCCAGCCATTCCGCCGTGGTCCGCGCCGAAAGCGCTTCGTCCAGCAGGTCCTGCACCAACGGGCGATGCTCGAGCCGCGCCTTGAAGGTCCGCATCCGGTCGTCATCGGCCCATTCGGGCTTGCCCAATTTGGTGCAAAGCACCGGCCAGAACTTTTCCTTGTTGCACATCAGGAAGATCCAGCCGTCCTTGGTCTTGTAGGACTGACAGGGCGTCAGCGACGGGTGCGCCGAGCGCGGCAGCCGGTCCTGGACGTGGCCGGTGTTCAGATACCAGGTCGAGAGATAGCTGGTGGTGTGGGTCGCCACGTCGAACAGGCTGACATCCACATCGCTGCCCACGCCGGTCGTCCGGGCCTTCAGAATGGCCGAGACCAGACCGAAGGCCATGGTGACGCCGGTCATCAGATCCACCACGCTCAACCCGCACCGGTTCGGCGGCGATCCGGGCTCTCCGGTCACCGAGAACCAGCCGGCTTCCGCCTGCATCAGATAGTCGTAGCCCGGCCAGGTCTTGCGCGGACCGTCCCGCCCGTAAGCCGACAGATGGGCGCAGACCAGATCCGCCTTCACATCCTTCAGGCTCGCGTAATTGAGACCCAGCTTCTCCGGCACGTCGCCGCGCAGGTTATTGACCACCGCATCCGCGGTCGCCGCCAGTTCCCGGAACAGCCGCTTGCCCTCGTCTTTCGCGAGGTTGAGACAGACGCTGCGCTTGTTGGCGTTGAAGGAATGGAAGAACTGACTCTCTCCGATCCCCGGATCGTTGGCCCCAAAGAAGTAAGGACCGACCCCCCGGGCCATGTCACCGCCATCGGCCGGGTTTTCGATCTTGATGACCTCCGCCCCCTGATTGGCGAGATAGAGGGTGCCGAACGGCCCGGCACCATATTGCTCGACCGTCAGAATACGAACCCCGGCCAACGGCTGCATGGCTCAATCCTTTTTGCCGGTGTCGAGCGGGATCTCCACTCCGTTGATCCGCTCATAGTATTCCAACGTGACCTCGTGATCGACGCCCGGAAGCATCTCGGAGGCGGCATTCCACACGCCGGAGAGAGCTTCCAGCACCGGCGCCTGGAGATCCTGCGACTTGGCGAGGCCGTTGGCGATCCCGACATCCTTGGCCATCAGGGAGGCGGCGAAGCCGGAACCGTAGGTGCGCGGCAGGACTTTCTGACGAAACTTGGTCTCGGTGGAGGCGTTCCGGCCGGTCGAGACGTTCCAGATATCGACCATGGTTCCGGCATCCAGCCCGAATTTCTTGCCGATGATCAGCGCCTCGTTGGCGGCGGACAGGCCGACGGCCGAGAGGTAGTTGTTCAGGCACTTCATCGCGTGCCCATTGCCCAGACCACCGCAGCGGAAGACATTCTTGCCGGTCGCCTTGAACATCGGCTCGACCCGCTTGAACGCCTCCTCATCGTCGCAGCCGACCATGATCGACAGGGTCCCCGCATCCGCACCGTGCGCACCGCCGGACACCGGGGCGTCGATCAGGGTGATTCCCTTGGCTTTCAGCTCGGCACCGAGCTCCCGCGTGCCGGTCGGCTCGGACGAGCTCATGTCCACCAGGATCGAACCGGGCTTCAGGCCGCCCAGAAGATTGTCGCCGTCGCCGAAGCAGATCCGGCGGACCACCTTGCCGTCGGGCACGATCGTGATCGCCACGTCGGACGCCTCACCCAAGCCCTGAAGGCTCGAGGAGCGGCCGCTGTCGAACTCGCTCGCGAACCGGCCGAGGACATCCTGGTTGATGTCGAACACGTTGAGCGAAAGCCCCGCCGCCTTGGTGTTGCGGGCCATCGGCCAGCCCATATTCCCAAGACCGATCCAGCCAAACCGGGTTTCGGACATCACAGCTCTCCAATTTCCTTGAGGACTTCACGCGCGGTTCGAAACGCATCGATCGCAGCCGGGAACCCGCAATAGACGGCGGATTGCAGGAAGATCTCGCGCATCTCCTCCTTGGTCACGCCGTTGTTGACGGCGCCGCGAATGTGCAGCTTGAGCTCGTGCGGACGGTTCAACGCGGTCAGCATTGCCAGATTGATGATCGAGCGCTGTTTGCGCGGCAGCTCTGAGTCCCGACCCCAGACAGCGCCCCACGCGAACTCCGTCACGAGTTCCTGCAGCGGCATGTTGAAATCGTCCGCCGACGCGATCGACTTGTCGACATATTCCGCGCCCAGAACCTCACGCCGGTTCTTCAGGCCTTTCTCGAACAGTTCCGAGCCCATGTCAGTCGTCTCCTCTCAGTTTCTTTGTATACAAACCGGGCGCAGCCTACTCACTTCCCCCCGGCCCGGAAAGCCGCCCACCTTTCAATTGTCTCGCGCCAATCCGATATCTGTCAGGACGGCGACCGCGATGGACGGGTTTTGGACGACAAAGCCCACTTCTGTCGTTTAGGGTGCCGCCGAGGTGATGATGGAGGACCTATGGCCCCCGACGGACGGCTAAAACTGGCGGCGCTCGTGGAAGCACCGGAAACCACTCGGGACGCCATCCGGCGCGCCCGCACCGTGGCGGAGGACGGCTATACCGTGCGCGTGCGCGGTCTGGTGGTCGATTTCTCCATCGGCATCCACGCCCATGAGAAGCAAGCCCCGCAACGCATCCAGGTCGACGTGACCGTCGACTGCGACCGCCCCGACGAGGGGTTCGCCGAGGATTACAGCCGGGTGTACTGCTACGAGCGGCTCTGCGCCGCGATCCGCGATCTGGCGGGCGGCGGCCATATCAAGCTGGTGGAGACCCTGGCCGACCGGATCGCCGAGTTGGCCCTGTCCGACGACCGCGCGCGCCGGGCCGAGGTGACCGTCGAAAAGCTCGACGTGTTCGACGACGCCCAGGCGGTCGGCGTCACCACATCCCGGCGCCGTCTCTGAGACCTCTCGGCCGCCGGGACTTGTGCCGGCGCGGTTCCGCAGGTTCGATAGCCACATGATCCACATCACCCACGGCGCTTGGCAGCCGACCCCGAAACCGGTGCACACCGATCATCTGATCAGCGCCATCGGGGACGTGCACGGCCGCGCCGATCTGCTGGAGCCGCTGATGGAGGCGCTGGCCGCCGATCTGGGCAAGCCGGGGGTCGACCACGCCACCAACATCTTCCTCGGCGATCTGATCGACCGCGGACCGGATTCCCTGAACGTTCTGGGACTGGCGGCGGGCGGTCTGGCCGCCTTCGCGCGCGATCCGGACTCGGTCGCGGACATCGTCCTGATGGGCAATCACGACCGGTGGCTGCGCGACTGCCTGCTGGGGGAGCCGGAGCTCTCGGAAATCGAGACGTGGCTCGCGAACGGAGCGGAGACGACGTTGACCAGCTTCGGGCTGACCGCCCTGCCCGCCCCCGACGCCATCCCCACCCGGCTTCGGGAGGTGGCGCCTGAGATCGTCCTGGAGCTGATGGGGCAATTGAAAACCCATCATCGGATCGGCGATTGGATGTTCGTGCACGCCGGCCTCGACCCACGCCACCCCCTCGAAGATCAGGACGAGCAGGCACTGCTTTGGATCCGGGATGCCTTCCTGGAGCCGGCCGACGGCTGGCCGTTCGAGGTCGTGGTGGTGCACGGCCATACCCCGGAAGAACCCTACGAGGAGCCGACCGTGGTCAACCATCGGATCAATCTGGACACCGGAGCGTTCTTCTCAAACGTCCTGACGGCGGTCCAGATGCGCGACGACAAAATTCGGTTCGTCCAGGCGACCGGGTAGGGCAACCCGGCTAAAGAGGTGGAGTTCGGCGAGATGTCATTTAGATCGAGGCCGTCCCCCTCGAGCAGCATTCACTAGAGTTCTGGAATATCCAGACCTACAGCAAGTGCGGGAGCCAGATCGGCCGGCAACATCAACGTCATGGTCGTACCCTTACCCGGCTCGCTGTCAGCGCGTATTTGGCCGCCATGCCTTTCCGTCAGCATCTTCACAATCGAGAGGCCCAGCCCGGTGCCTCCGACAGCGGGAAGGTCCGCTTCGTGCAGCCTTACAAATGGATTGAAGATATCTGCCAGGCGGCCGCTTGGAATGCCGACCCCCTGATCGGTCACTTTGATTTCGGCCTGCCACGGCGCCGCAAGTGCACGTGCCTGAATTTCTATTTTGCCGCCACGGGGAGAGTATTTGATCGCATTTGAGATCAGATTTCCAAGTATCGTCACGACGGACCGCCGATCCGCCAGAAGCTCAAAAGACTCCGGGATATCGATCTCTAGCTTGGACCGATTTCCGCCGGACGCGGACTGGACGAGCCGCACGATTTGTTGTGCCTCCAACCTCAAGTTAACCTGCTCCAACGTCAGCCGATGGGACGGGTCGCTCAATCGTTGCAGATCCAACACGTCGTTGATCTCGTCCAGGAGGCGCATGGACGCGATGTGCACATTCTCGCAGTACTCCGTTTGTTTTTCAGATAATAGACCGGAAATCCCGATGCGCATCAGGTCGTTGAAGCCGATGATCGCATTCAGCGGCGTCCGCAACTCATGACTGACCCGGGCAAGGAAGTCGTGCTTCACTCGCTCGGCTTCGCGGGCCTCGATGGCCGCGCGCAGAAGATTGTCGTTGCTGTCCTGTAGAGCCTTCGTCCGCTGCTGAACCCGCTCTTCCAGAGAGACGTTCAAGCTGACAAGTTCCGCATTGGCGGCCGCCAGCTCTTCGCTTCGGGGCGAGTCCATAATGGCCGGCAGAAGTTTCCAGATCATCGCAGCGGTCACGATGGACACCACGGCGGTGATCGCCTTGACGACTCCCGACAGCCCGTAGAGCGGAAGCCACATGGTGACGATGGCCATCACATGGGTCAGACCGCACATCACGATGAACGCCGCAAAAGCCAACAGGACCCCGTGCGGGTTCAGATCGGGCCGGCGGCGCGCAATCACCCACAGGGCCGACGGAATCGAGAAATACGCGATCGCGATCGTCGCGTCTGACAGCAGATAGGTCCAGATGAGCGCCGGATCCCAAAGCAGGCAATAGCCATGCGGCGTGAAATCGGCGACCGAAAAGTAGTTCTGGCTCCAGCTCATAAGATTCATCACCACGCCTCAAGATTGAGTCCTATCCCTAGTCATCCCTTAAACAGATTTCGACTTCGTTAATGGTCGGACTCCTTTCGCGCCGACTTGGCACCGGTGCCCTGCCAGTAACCCGCCACGGGCGTGTTCCCATGCACCGGAGCGCCGGGCTAAGCTTCCCCGGCAGGACGAGTTCAGGAGGACGAAATGGCCCGCGTGCGCGATGTCGAGATTGCCGAGGTTCCCGAGGATTGCCGGCCGATCTATCAGCGGTTCGCC
>CALAHL010000264.1 GCA_937891725.1 uncultured Rhodospirillaceae bacterium
GAGCTGAAACAGCGCATGGCGCATGGCCAGAATGTCAAAAAATCGTAACCTTCTTGTGGGCAACCCCAAAACAAGCCTAAAACCAGACCAACCTTCGCAAGCGCTGGCAAACGGTCGTATGCCGGGCTGCGGGTGGGATCAGAACCGATCTAAACGACCAAGGAGACGGAGCGGGTGGCTTCCGGTTTGACCATCGCGTTGGATGCAATGGGGGGAGACAAAGGCCCCGAGGTTGTCGTCCACGGGGCCGATGTGGCGCTGGAGCGCGCTCCGGATCTCTCCTTCATTTTGGTGGGGGATGAGACACGGATCGCTGCAGCCTTGTCCAAGACCAAGCGTCTGGCGAAATCCAACCCCGAGATCCTGCATACCGACAAGGCGATCGCGTCCGATGAGAAACCGTCGGTGGCGTTCCGGACGGGTAAGGGCTCGTCCATGTGGGTGGCGATTGAGCAGGTCAAGACAGGCAAGGCCACTTGCGTGGTCTCCGCCGGCAACACCGGCGCGCTTATGGCGATTGCCAAATTGCTGCTGCGCACCGTTCCGGGGATTGATCGCCCGGCGATCGCGAGCTTCTTTCCGACCCGCCGCGGCGAGAGCGCCATGCTCGACCTCGGAGCGAACATCGAGTGCGACGCGCGGAATCTTGTCGAGTTTGCCCTGATGGGCGAAATCTTTGCCCGCACCGTCCTGGGGCTCGAACGCCCTTTGGTGGGGCTGCTGAACGTCGGCTCAGAAGAACAGAAAGGCTCCGAGTCGCTGCGGGACGCGGCCGCGACCCTGCGCAAACTCGACGAATTGTCGTTCGATTTTCACGGTTTCATCGAGGGCGACGATATCGCAGCCGGGACCGTCGATGTGATCGTGACCGATGGATTCTCCGGCAATATCGCCCTGAAGACCGCCGAAGGGACCGCCCGTCTTACCGGACAGTTCCTGCGGGATGCGTTTCGGTCGTCGCTGATTTCCAAGATCGGATATCTGCTCGCCCGAAATGCCGTCGGACAATTGCGCCAACGCATGGACCCAAGGCGTTACAATGGGGCCGTGTTCCTGGGCCTGAACGGGATCACCGTCAAAAGCCACGGCGGCACTGATGCGTTGGGCTTCGCAAACGCGATCGGTGTGGCGGCGGACATGGCGCAGTACGACTTCATCGAGCAAGTGAAGCTCGATTTGGCGGAGTTGAAATTGAAGAACACCGAGGAGCGCCCTGCCAGCGATGGCCCGGCGGAACCGACAGTGGTTGCGACAGCATGATGAAACGCTCACTTCTGATCGGGACCGGATCCTATCTTCCGGCCCGGGTTGTCACCAACGACGAACTCGCCTTGCGGATGGAAACATCCGACGACTGGATCCGACAGCGTACCGGCATAGGCCAGCGCCATATCGCAGCCGATGGGGAGATGACCAGCACGCTGGCCACCAAGGCCGCGCGCGGCGCCTTGGAGCGGGCAGGCGTTCCGGTCTCGGAGGTGGATCTGATCGTGGTGGCGACCACCACGCCGGACGACACCTTTCCCTCGACCGCGACCAAGGTTCAACACGCGCTTGGCATGACGCGTGGGTTCGCCTTCGACATCCAGGCGGTCTGCGCCGGTTTCGTCTACGCCCTCGCAACGGCCGATAATTTTCTGAAGGCCGGGCAGGGCCGCACCGCCTTGGTCATTGGTGCGGAGACGTTTTCCAGACTGCTTGACTGGGAGGACCGCTCGACCTGCGTTCTGTTCGGAGATGGCGCAGGTGCGGTCGTGTTGAGATCGGAAGATGTCGAAGGTGCATCAACGGCTTGGGGCGTTTTGTCAACCCATCTTCATAGCGACGGAAGCGCCCGCGATATCCTGTATGTGGACGGCGGACCGTCCTCGACCGGCACGGTTGGACATGTTCGGATGGAGGGCAAGGAAGTGTTCCGCCATGCCGTCTCCAAGCTGTCGAATGTGATCGATGAAGCCCTGACCGCCAATGGAATGACCTCGGATCAGGTCGACTGGCTGATCCCGCATCAGGCCAACCGTCGGATCATCGAAGCGATGGCCAAACGCATGGGCCTGCCGATGAGCCGGGTGGTGTGCTCGATCGAGCAGCATGCGAACACTTCGGCAGCCTCCATTCCGCTCGCCCTTGATCAGGCAGCGCGGGATGGTCGGGTGAAATCCGGCGATTTGGTTCTGGTTGAAGCGATCGGTGGAGGCCTTGCATGGGGGGCTGGGCTGGTCCGGATCGGCGTGCCAACCGCCGGAAACCTAGGGCAGGCGAAGGCAAAGCGCGAGGAACCGGCCCCAATCGCCTGAAATTGCCGAATTAATTGACCCGAGTTTCGGTTAAGGGTACCCTGTCGTCACAACTAGGGGGTGCTCATGACCGACCATACGGTAACGCGCGCGCAATTGAGTGAATCTGTGTACCAGGAGGTTGGGCTCTCCCGGAACGAATCGGCCGATTTAGTCGAGTCGGTTCTGGATGAGATGATCGACGCCTTGGCGCGGGATGAGATGGTAAAAATCTCGTCTTTCGGAAGTTTTTCCGTGCGCCAGAAGGGCCAACGGGTCGGACGCAATCCGAAGACCGGAGAAGAGGTTCCCATTCTCCCGCGTCGGGTTTTGGTGTTCCGTCCGTCGCATGTTTTGAAAAATCGGATCAACGCCAAGCTGGGCAACGGGTAGACCGGTGCACTCGGTGACGCCGCGTGAGCGGCCTCGGGTTTGAATTCGGGGTTATGAATTCGGGGCGATGAGATATCGCGGTGACAGCGCAAAACGCGCGACAAGGGGTGAAACGGGTCATGGCCGAACTGGATCAGTCACAGCAACCGCGGCGCAACGGCAAATCGGCGGCGGCGTTTCGGACGATCAGCGAAGTTGCCGTTGATCTTGAGGTTCCGCCGCATGTTCTGCGGTTCTGGGAGTCGAAATTCAGTCAGGTCCGTCCCCTGAAGCGGGGCGGTGGACGGCGGTATTATCGACCTGAAGATGTCGCTTTGCTGGAGCGTATCCGCGAGCTTCTGTACCGCGAGGGCTACACCATAAAAGGGGTTCAGAAACTCCTGCGGGATGGTGCGGTGCGGATGCCGACGGCCGGCGAGGCCGCACGGGCAGCCCATGCCACGAGTCCTCGTAAGGGTGGGAACCCGGACTCTGCGGCACGGCAGGAAGCGGCGGCAGCGCCTAAAGTCGAAGCGTCGAACGATAGTGCGCCAATCGGTGAGGCCGCGCGTGAAAACGAAGTGCCTCGGGTGGCGATGGACCTTTCATCCGACCTCGCGCTTGACGACAGTGCGCGCGGCAGGTTGAGCGATGTTCTGAAAGACTTGAAGGCGCTCAAGAGACTCTTGGCGGATGCGCGTCGCTGAAACGCACAATCCGTCTTTCAAAGCGTTGTCCCGCCGGAAGTCATCGCCTATAGTCCGCGCCGTCGGAGCGTAGCGCAGCCTGGTAGCGCACCACACTGGGGGTGTGGGGGTCGTGGGTTCGAATCCCGCCGCTCCGACCATATCTTTTCGGGCCCGTCCTACGGCTATCCCCCAAGAGACCGAGACTAAGGCCCGGGGCAGTTTGCTTGAGAGCAAGGGGAGGAAGCCTGAAATGTCCGTGACCGCCGTCAATCGAAACACCGAAGTCGACGCCCGCGCCCAAACCAAGATCGATCTGGCGGCAGCCCTCCGTTGGGCTGTGCGGATGGGATTCCATGAGGGCATCTGCAACCATTTCTCCGCCGTGATTCCCGGCGAAGACGATCGGTTCCTGATCAACCCTCACGGCTATCACTGGTCGGAAGTGCGGGCCAGCGATCTGGTCGAGGTCGATGCAGACGGCAAGGCCGTGAACGGCAAGGAACCGCCTGAGCCGACCGCATTCTTCATCCACTATCACATTCACCGGAATGTTCCGGAGGCGAAGGTGGTGCTTCACACCCACATGCCCTACGCCACAGCCCTGACGATGCTGGAAGACGGGCGGCTCGAGCCGACGCTGCAGACATCGCTCAAGTTCTACAACGACATCGCCTATGACGATGATTACAACGGGCTCGCACTTGACGATTCCGAGGGCGAGCGGATCGCGAAGGCGCTGCAGGGCGGCAAGAAGGTGGCCTTCCTGGCAAACCACGGGATCGTGGTGGTGGGGGAGACCGTGGCGGACGCCTATGACAATCTCTACTACCTGGAGCGCGCCTGTCAGGCACAGGTGATCGCCATGTCGACGGGCCGTCCGATGCGGCGGATTTCGCAGGATGTGGCCCAGATGACCCACGATCAGATGAGCCAGCCCAGCGAGCGCGCGCAGGCAGTGCGCCATTTCGAGGCACTGAAGCGTCTGTTGGAGAAGGACGAAGCGGACTATAAGGACTGATCGAGTTTTCGTTAAGCCCGTCTGATAACGACCTGTAAATTCAGGATAAAGTTATCTAGACGGGCCAGGGCTGTTTGACCAACTGCATGCCCACACGCTTGAAATACGCGTCGAAATTGGTGTCCGGGCCAACCAACTGATGCGCCAGTCTTGCGATCCGCGCGCGGCGCTCGGGCACTCGGAATGGCGGACCGGTTTCATCCATCGGCTGCGGGAGGATGCAGCGCCAGCCGTCGGCTGCCACCAACATATCGCGGAACACCACCGACCCATTGAACATGAAATCCAGCAGGATCCCCTGCGCCCGTTTATTGGGCAGCTTCTGTATCCAATCTTCGTTGTAGTTCTTGTCCGCAACCAGACCCCAGGCCATGCCGAAGCGCACGTCCTTCGTGAAGTTCAGCATGGTGGTGTGTTCCTGAAGCTCAAAATCCGGACCGCTGCCGCCCCGGATCGGGACGACCCGATACATGAACGTGGGCAGCAGGGTGCTACGCCAGTCCGCTGGTGCACTGCCAGCGATGACCGTGAGATAGTCTTCAAGCGTCATGGTCGGTTACCCCACATAAATCGAAGACAATCATGACCTTGCCAGCCATGCGTTGTCCAGTCAGCAGGATCTCAGGGGTGGTCTAGAAAACTGATGGCTTCTTCGCGACCCGCAACGGTCAACTTGCACACCAACCAGTCCGGTTTGAGAGGATTTCGGAACCAGGGCTCGGCCCATCCTTGCGCGATCGACATATGGACAAGGCCGGGATCAATGGCCTGGCCGTCGGAGTCGAACAGCGGAAGCTTGCCGCCGGGTTGGTCGATACCGCGGGCGAGCCAGGCACGGACGGTATCTTTCGGATGGGCGTTTGCGTTCGCGGGTGCGCCCGGAGGGTCGACCCGCCCGTTTCCCATGGCACCGCCCTGACCGACCATCACTTGTTCCCCAACTTTTAAACCTAAGCACAGTCTATGCCCTAAATTGGCAAACACGCATACCAAGGTAAAGCTGGACATTCTAACGTGCTGTCATCAATCACACGATCACGTGGTCAGAAGTGCTAGACTACCCGCAATGTCCAAGCTTCCGGTCGTTTAGAGGTGGTCAGATGCGATCCCTACTTTCGGTCTTTGTCCTCATTTTTCTTTTGGTTGTCGCGACATCCGCGAGCGCCGACTCGACCCTTGGACCTAGCCACACGGAAGCGGGACGCGTCGGAATTTTGCCCGAATCCTGGGTCGAGACGCTTGAGCGCAACAATATTTCGGAGCAGACCGCCCTGATCGTCGGAGGCACCTCTGCCATTGCTATTGGGGTCGGCGTCTTCGCAGGAGCGGGTGCGGCGACCGGGGCCACCGGAGCGACCTTGGCGGCTGTCTGGCTCGCTCATTTGCCGTTTCATGTCGCCTTGTTGGGTGGGGCTGGCTACGCCGGTTGGAACTACCTATGGCCCGCAGAGCCCGAGCCGGTTCCGGCAGACGCGGTGGCTGTCGCTTTCCGCCGCAGTGCCGAATAGGAATCGCGCATAAATCGGAAGAGTGCTTCGCGCAAACGGAGCCTTGTCGATCCCAGTCCGGAAGTGGGATGGTCCTGCCAAAACTGGAGGATGCAGTATGACCGACGGGACGGGTTCAGATGTGGCGGAACGACTTTCGGCGCGTCTGGCGCTCGCTTTCTCGTGCGTCGGGCACAGTTTTTCACATCTCCTCATGCTGCTGTTCCCAACCGTGGTGCTGTCGCTGGAGATCGCCTGGGATCTGCCGTTCAATGAGTTGATCGCGCTGATGCTGGTCGGCCAGATTCTTTTTGGGGCAGGGGCGGTGCCGGCGGGATGGTTGGCCGACCGCTGGAGTGCGCCGGGTATGATGGTGCTGTTTTTCCTCGGCACCGGAGCCGCCTGCGTTGCGACCGGGTTCTCCGAGACGCCGTTTCAGATCGGGCTCGGCATCGCGGCGATGGGGCTTTTCGCATCGATTTATCATCCGGTCGGGATCGCCTGGGTCACCCGTAATCCGGCCAATCGGGGAAAAGCGCTCGGCATCAACGGGGTGTTCGGCTCGCTGGGTACCGCCGGTGGGGCCGCGGTCGCGGGGACTTTGGCGACATTGTTCGATTGGCGCTGGGCGTTCTTCGTTCCCGGCACAGTCTGTGTGGCGATCGGAATCGTCCTGTTGGTCTGCATGCTGCGCGGCCTCCTGGTGGACACGCGCGTGGCGGCCCATACGGCCACAGCCGAGTCCAGCCGTGGAGACATGATGCGGGCGGTGATCGTGCTGCTGTTCACCATTGCGCTGTCCGGCATGATCTATCAGGCGACGACCTTCGCGATGCCGAAGCTGTTCGACACCCGACTGAGCGACCTGGTCCACAGTCCGGCGGCGATCGGCGGGCTGGTCTCCGGTATTTATCTGCTTTCGGCGGCCGCCCAGATTCTGGGCGGTTGGCTGGCCGATCGCTACGACACTAGACGGGTCTATGCGGTGTGCTGGGCGGTGCAGGTGCCGTTCCTGATCATTGCCGCCTCCCTAGCCGGCCCGCTGCTACTGCCGGTGGCGGCTATCATGGTTTTGGGCAACACGACGGCGGTCCCGGCGGAGAACAGCCTGTTCGCCCGTTACACCCCGCCGGCCTGGCGCGGCACCGCGTTCGGGGTCAAATTCCTGATCTCGCTCGGTGTCTCAGCCGCCAGCGTGCCCTTGGTGGGCGAGATGTTCCGGATTTCGGGCGATTTCGGCACCCTGCTGCTGCTGCTCGGGGCATTTGCCGGCGCGGCGTTCGCGATCGCCCTGTTCCTGCCGGCAACCCGCGCGATCCCCACAGGCACTCCGATGGCTCAACCGGCGGAATAGAATAGCCGCTCACCGGCCGGCGGCGAACCGAACGGCTTCCTGCGCGGCGCGGATCAGGGCGCGGGCCTTGTTGACGGTCTCTTGGTATTCGGATTCCGGATCGCTGTCCGCGACCACGCCGCCGCCGGCCTGGACGTACATGGTCCCGTCCTTCACCACCGCCGTGCGCAGCGCGATACAGGTGTCCATGGAACCATCGGCGGAGAAATATCCAACCGCGCCCGCGTAGACACCGCGGCGCGAGACTTCCAACTCGTCGATGATCTCCATTGCCCGTACCTTAGGTGCGCCCGAAACGGTGCCGGCGGGGAAGCCCGCGAACAGCGCGTCGACCGCGTCCAGGCCCTTGCGGATCTTGCCCTCAACATGAGAGGCGATGTGCATCACATGGCTGTAACGCTCCACCGTGAACTGTTCCTTGACCGAAACCGTGCCGATTTCCGATACCCGCCCGGTGTCGTTCCGCCCCAAATCCAACAGCATCAGATGCTCGGCCCGCTCCTTCGGATCGGCCAATAATTCTTCCGCCAGGGCCTGATCCTCTTCGGGGGTCTGCCCCCGCTTGCGGGTGCCCGCCAGCGGTCGGATGGTCACCACGTCGTCGCGCAGGCGCACCAGGATCTCGGGACTGGACCCGACGATGGAATAACGTCCCCCGAAATCGAAAAAGAACAGGAACGGCGACGGGTTCAGCCTGCGCAGGGACCTGTAGAGGGCGAAGGGCGGCAGCTTGAACGGCACCGCGAACCGGTGGGACGGCACGATCTGAAACGCATCGCCCGCGTTGATGTACTCCACCGCCCTGGAGACCATCTTCTTGAATGCATTCTGGCCGGTATTCGACACCGGCTCGGGCAAACTGTCCACCGCCGAGCCTCCCTCCCGCCGATAGGGCAGGGAGCGTGAGAAATCGGCGACCACATCCGCCAGCCGCGCTTGGGCGTCATCATAGGCGGCGTCTGCCGTGACCCCGTCGCGCGGACGCACCGGGGTCACCACGGTCACGATGTCTTCCACACTGTCGAACACGCAGACAACAGTCGGACGCAAGAACAGGCCGTCCCAGATGTCGAGCGTATCGGGATTCTCATCGGGAATTTTCTCGAACAGGCGGACCGCATCGTAGCCCAGATAGCCGAACAAACCGGCGGCCGGTGGCGGCAGGCCGGCCGGCAGGTCGATCCGGCACTCCTCGATCAGCGCGCGTAGCGAGTCGAGTGGCGGCGTGTCCAAAGCCTCAAAGATCTCTGGGTCGACCCGTGCGTTGCGGTTGATCTCGGCCTTGTCCTTGTAGAACCGCCAGATCAGATCCGGCTTCAGCCCAATGATCGAATAGCGGCCACGGGTCGCGCCACCTTCCACGCTTTCCAGGAGGAAGGCATTGGTCCGCCCGTCCGCCAGCTTCAGCATGGCCGAGACCGGCGTCTCCAGATCCGCGACCAAGGTCGTCCAAACCACCTGCGGACGTCCAGCATCATGGGTTTCGCGAAAGGCCTCGAAGCTGGGAAGGGTCGCCATTGGCGCGTCTCGTCGGTTGGTATGCGGTTTACTGCTGCTGATCGGCGGTGGCGAAGACCGATACGACCGATGCTCGATCGGTTTCGACCTCATGCCTCTGTTCCAGATCGGCCAGCAGAAGGTCGATCACATCGGCCCGCTGGCTCCGCTCAAGCTCCGCCGTGATCTGCTCGCGGATCGCGTCGCCGCCTTCACCGTCCGGGGTTCCAATTTCGGTCAGTTGGGCGACATAGACCGCGTCCGGACCGGACACGACGGTGACGCCGCCGATGTCGTCGATCTCGAACAGTGCGCCCGCCAGACTGCGGGGATACTCTTCGGGCAAGGCGTCTCCCGCACGAGTGATCGCCGGAGTGTTCGAGAGGCCCACCTGCCGGGACGCGGCCAAATAGGGAAGCGCTGCGCCGTCGCGGACCTTTTGGGCGATTTCGTCGGCCAGTTCTTCGGCGCGCTGCTGGCGGGCATCCAGCACCCAGTCCGCCTCGACCTTGTCGGCGATCTCGGAAAGCTCCGGAATACGAGACGCATCAATGCCGTCGACCCGAACCACGAAGAACCCGTCTCCGGCCTCGCCAAGAGCGCTTTGACGACCCTGCTCGGTGGAAAATGCCAGATCCAGGAAATTGCCGCCCGGTGTTCTGTCCATCGGCTCGCCGGTGGGAGTAGCACCGGATTTTGTCACCGCCGGGGTGGTTGAGACCGGCAGGTTCAACCCGGTCGCCGCCTCTTCCAGCGTGGCGCCACCGGCCAGTCGATCCTCGAAATCATTGGCAGTCTCGAAGACCCGATCAATCGCCTGATCTAGAGCCAGTTCATGCCGAATGCCCTCTTTCACCTGATCGAAGGACGCGACGATCTCATCATTGCGTTCGGTGACCCGGAACACAT
>CALAHL010000265.1 GCA_937891725.1 uncultured Rhodospirillaceae bacterium
GCCCCATACGTTTATATGGGCGTGTCCATTCTCCATCCCCGCGTCTTCGCAGATTCCCCCGAGGGCAGATTCTCGCTCAACGAGATTTATGACCGGGCGGAGCAGGCCGGACGTCTGCATGGCATGATGCATGACGGGCTCTGGTACCATATCTCAACCCCGACAGATCTGGAGATGGCGAACCAGCGGTTTGCCAAGGGCCACGTCCCGGATGTGCCGTTTTTTTGAGGTGAGATGACAGAACGCCCCAAGCTCTACACGATCCCCGCCGGCGTTCCGTTCCTGGACGCCTTTGTTGGAGAGTTGTGGCGGCGCGTTGGGGAGGACCCGGTTGCCCTGTCCCGCGCAACCATCCTGCTGCCGACCACGCGGGCGGTGCGGGCCACTGCGGAGGCCTTTTTACGGTTGGGCAATGGTCGACCTATGTTGCTCCCGACCTTGCGGCCGATCGCCCAGGTCGAAGACGAGGCGCTCGAGCTGTCGCAGGGAGCTGAGCCACTGGTCCGAGAGGCGCTGGACCTGCCGCCCGCGATCTCGGGCACCCGACGTCAAATGCTTTTGGCCCGATTGATCCTGCAGTTCGGACGCGGGTTGGTGCGGGACGGCGTGGACGCACCGGATACCCCTGATCAGGCCGTCCGGCTGGCGACCGCGCTGGCCAAGCTGATCGACGAGGTTCAAACCCAGGATCTGGGTTTCTCCGGGCTCGACGGTTTGGTGGCAGATCGGTACGCCCACCATTGGCAGGAGACCTTGCGGTTCCTGCAGATCGTCACCCGATTCTGGCCGGACCTGCTCGAGGAGATCGGAGCGACCGATCCGAAGGTGCGGGAATTCGCGCTGATGCGGGCACAGGCGCAAGCCTGGATTGTGGCGCCACCCCAGGATCCGGTGATCGTGGCGGGCTCCACCGGCTCGGTCCCGGCGACGGCGGAACTGATGAGGGTTGTCGCCGGATTGCCGGACGGGGCGGTGATTCTGCCTGGTTTGGACACCGAAAGCGACGACGCGACCTGGGCTGCGATCAAGGGGGATCCCAGCCATCCGCAAAACGGTTTGGCCCGCCTGCTCGATCAGTTCGACATGACCCGGGAACAGGTCCAGGGCTGGAGTTCGGCGCAGCCGCGTGTGGATCTTCATCCCCGTCTCCGCATGATCCGGGAAGCGATGCGCCCGTCGGAGACGACCGATGCCTGGCGGCGGTTACAGGAAACCGCGTCGGAGCTCGTCCAGGGAACGACCTTTGCGGGGATCAGCCGGATCGAAGCGGACGGACCGCGTGAAGAGGCCGGCGCCATCGCCGTCGCCCTGCGCGAGATCGCGGAGACGCCGAGCAAGACTGCCGCACTGATCACAACCGACCGCACCCTTGCCCGCCGGGTGCGGGCCGAGCTGCGGCGGTGGGGATTGGACGTGGACGATTCAGGTGGCAGTCCGCTCGCCGAGGCGCCGCCGGCGGTATTCTTGCACCTGGTATCGGACGCCGCAGCCCAGGACGCGGCACCGGTGCCGCTGCTGTCCCTGCTCAAGCACCCGCTGGCGGCGGGAGGAATGTCGGTTGGCCGTTTCAGATCGCTTGCCCGCACACTCGAACGCCGGATCCTGCGCGGCCCCCGGCCGGCCTCCGGGTTTGCAGGATTGCGCGAGGCGCTGCATCAGTCGCTCCGGCGGGATGAGGAACGGAAAGGCGAGGTCTCGGAGACGGACCGAGTTGAAGTCACGCGCCTACTGGCCTGGATCGACGATCTGGAAAGCCGCCTGGGCCCGTTGTTCGACACCCTGTCAGGCGACGCCAGATCACCGGTCGATTATCTGGAGGCTCATGTCACGGCTGCGGAACGGCTGGCGGACACCGATGAGGTGTCCGGCGACACGCGCCTGTGGCGGGGCGATGCCGGCGAGATGCTGGCCGCGCTGATCTCGGAACTGCAGGACGCGCTTGCCGGACTGGAACCGATTCGCGGCGGATTATGGCCGGGTCTGTTCGGTGCTGTGTTGGAGGGGCGTCAGGTGCGCGCCCGGGCGCGGGCGCATCCCCGCTTGCAGATCCTGGGGGCGCTCGAAGCCCGTCTGCAGCATTTCGACCGGGTGATTTTGGGCGGTCTGGTCGAAGGGTCCTGGCCGCGCGACCCAGAGCCTGACCCGTGGATGAGCCGTCCGATGCGCGCCGCCTTCGGGCTGCCGGAACCGGAGCGCCGAATTGGCCTATCCGCACATGATTTTGCGATGGCGATGACCGCTGACGAGGTGATCCTGACCCGCGCATTGCGGGCGGAAGGTGCACCAACTGTGTCGTCCCGCTGGATCCGGCGGATCGAAACGGTCGCCGAGTCGATCAAGGAGCCCTTCCAGCCAACCCGCCGCTGGCTCGACTGGGCCGCACTGCTCGACCGTCCGACCGGATGGCGGGCCGACCAGCGATCCCCCGACCAGGCGCCCCGACCGCCGAGCGTACGCCCACCGATCTCGGCCCGGCCTCGCCGCCTGCCCGTGACCGATATCCAGACCTGGCTGGAGGACCCGTATTCGCTCTACGCCAAACGCATCCTGAAGCTGCGAGCGCTCGACCCGCTCGACCAGGAGCCTGGGGCTGCGGATCGCGGGAGCGCCATTCACGCCGCCTTGGACCGTCTGGTGCGGGAACATCCGTCTGGACCACTCCCCACCAACGCCTATGACAAACTGGTTACCTACGGAGAGGAGGCGTTCGGTGAGCTGATCTCAAACCCGACCGTGGTGGCGTTCTGGTGGCCGCGCTATCTGCGGGTCGCGCGGTGGTTCGTGGAAACCGAAGATGCGCGCCGCCCGTCCCTCGACCGAAGCTGGACCGAGCGGCGCGGCAGCGTGGACCTGCCCGGCCCGGCCGGGCCGTTCGAGCTGTACGGCTTCGCGGACCGGATCGACCGGATGCGGGACGGCAGCTTCGCGATCATCGACTACAAGACAGGGAGCCGGCCGACCCGCAAGCAGCTTGAGACCGGACTCGCACCGCAATTGCCGCTTGAGGCTCTCATGATCGCGGGCGGAGGATTCGAGGATGTCCCAGCGGGTCCGACCGAAGAGCTGGCCTATTGGCGCCTGACCGGCGGCGAGGAGCCAGGGAAGGTCGACGCGGTGACCAGCAACCTGACGGATCTCATCGCCCAGGCCCGGCAGGGTTTGGAGGTCCTGATCGAAACATTCGATGACGCGACCACCAGCTATCACGCAATCCCGAACCCTGGGCGGACCCCAAGGTTCAATGATTATGAACATCTGGCCCGCGTGCTCGAATGGGGCGGTGAGGAGGGCGAGG
>CALAHL010000266.1 GCA_937891725.1 uncultured Rhodospirillaceae bacterium
ACCCGCGCCATCACGTCGTTGAAATTGTCCTTGTCGACCGAGTAGAATGTGCGGTCTTCCAAGGGTTCCTTGTCTTCCCGGTCACCGGAATACCCGCCGATCATGCCAATGATGAAGGGCAGTTCCTTTTTCTGCAGCGAGCCGCCATCCTCCACATCAAACGTGATGCTGACGCGGTTCTTGCTGACACGCTTCTGTTGTGCGTTCAGTGCCATGCTATCACCTCTCTGGGATTACTTCTGGGCTTCGGCATTGCCCGAAACGAGCTCACCGGTCTTGAGATCGAACTTGACGGTATCGCCCTTGGTCACGGCACCCGCCTCGTCCTCGACGTAATAGGTGATGGACACGGTGGTGAACGAAATGCTCATGGTGTTCTGACCCAGGGTCACGTCGTAGCTGCTCAGACGGCCCTGTTCCACGGTGATGATCTTGACCGGGATCAGACCCTTGCCGTCGTTCTTCTGCTTGGTCTCGAGGATTTCGAATGTCTTGCCCTTGTCGCCAGGAGCAAAGAACAGGGTCGACAACACCGCCGAGGCATTGTCAGCGCCACGGGAAACCATGAGATCCGAAATCGCCGGAACTCCGACTTCCGCATCTCCAGCCGAGCCCACGGCAACATAGACCGAGCGCGAAAATCCCACCGAATAGGCCTCTACCGGGAAGAAGCCTTTCTTTCCCGCGATCTCCTTGACCGTGGCCATTCCAGGAAATGTGTCGATCCCGTCGATCCGCATGAACAATCCGGACATAGAGTACCTTCTTTCTTTGTTGAGGTAATTTTAGAATTAAGATATTGATTTACCATTGAAAATTTTCCACTGGCAAATCAGGTTCAGACCCCGGAACCTCCGGTTCTGTCGAAACACCCACCTGGTCTTGCGCAACCGGTTGCAAGGCCACTGGCGCCGCGGGCGGGGTCGGATCAGCGCGTGGCGCGGGGGCGCGGGCCCCAGCGACAGCCGGTGCAGTTGGCACAGGCAATGCAGAGGCATAATCAGGCAGGGTTGGATGCTCGATCCCCCCTGCAGTCCCTGCACCGCGCTTGCCGAACGTGTCGGAAAAGCCCTGGCTCTCGAGACCCGTCATCAGCGCCATCTGCGCCATGCCGACACTGCCTCCGGTGAGGATCTCGCGGTACAGCTCGCCTGCGCTCAAGTTGCCCCAGCGCACCGCACGGTCCAGCAAGAGGCAGATCGGCGAATGCGGCTCGGTCGTCCGGAAATAGGTCGCAAGACGGGCAATGGCCCGCAGAGCCTCCGTTCGATTGGCCAGATTGGCAGAGGGGTCAAATCCACTCCCTGCCCCCCCACGGGCAGCCAGGGGTGCGGCCTCAGCCACCTCACCATGGTCCGCAGCACCGCTCGGCACCTCCGTCTCGGACGTTGCCTCCGCAGCACCAGGCCAGGGAAAGCCCCTGCCCTCGACAAGCCGTTGCACCATGGCGAGAATATCACTCGCAATACGGCGCCCATAGCCGATCATGGGTGGTATCTGACCATTTTGGGCGGCGTATTTCTTGAGCCTTACATCCAACCTGCCGAACTGACGCTCCATCTGCTGCAGCGCTTCGATGTTCTGGACCAACGCCTCTGTTTCCGACTCGAGTGCCGCACCGGCCTCGGCCCGCAGCGCATCCAGCGTACCGTTCTTCTCGGCCAGAATATACTTGCCATAGGTCACTTCGCCGATCAGCCGATGCGCCGTCATCGGAGCCGCAAGCAACCCACTGCCTTCGACCTCGCCGACCAGCTGCACGAAAGGTCGAAGACGCAGCTCGGCGATCTCTGACGCCCGCGCCGCATCGCTATCCCCCTTGAGCTTGTCGGAGGGTGGGACGGGCTGCAGATCCTCGAGATGCTCTTCGACAAGATCGGCAAGCACGGTCAGGACGGCGGCGCAATTCTGCAATGGACGGTCCCGATGCAGCTGCGCTGCCGTAAACCAGGTCAGGATCTCCAGATCCTTCGAGGTCTCCTTGAGACAGGTTTCACATTGCTCCGCGAGCGCTGTCCAGGCCGCCGTATTGGCCGCTGCCAATTCCCGGTTCTCCAGCGATTCCTGGGTTTCCGACAGGCTTCGCCACGCCGCCTGCGCCGCGTTGAACGCATTGCGCAGGGCCCGGTAGATGGACTTTTCTCCCTTGACATAAATGCCAAACGGAAGGTCCCCGGGGATCGGAGCATTCAAATGCTCCATGACGTATCCCCCGTCAGAAAGGGTCGTCCGAGCCAGGCAGGGAAGATCATTGCACAACCTCCGCCACTCCGATGAGCGACAGGGGCGGATAGAGCCCGAGCTGCCGCGCAGAGGCCATGTTCAGAATGATCGAGTACCGGTTCAATGCCTTGATCGGCAGCGCCCCGGCAGCAGCGCCCTCCAGCACGATGGCTGCCGCCTGCAGCGCCGCCAGGCGCCCCACATTGGCATAGCTGGTGCCAATGGCCATCAGCGCCCCGCCCTCTTCCACCATCTGAGTGTAGGCCGAGAACACCGGCAGATCGAGCGCCGCAGCTGCTGCGACAAACTCTTTCTGGTGCTCGAGATTATAGGAGCTGGAACCGACATAGATCGCCTCCGCCCCTTTCGCCTTCAGCGCGGCCATGGCCTCGGGGATCTGCGCGACAGGCACGTCTCCACGGGCGTCGGGCGTGTAAAGATGCTCGACCAGGGAGAAGCCAAATTCCTGCGCAATATCGCGCAGACTTTCTGTATTGAGCGTCGAATTGAGCTCACCGGGATGGTTCAGGACGCCCAGCCGATCAGGTAGGAAATATTCGAACATCAAGCGCAGCTGGACCTCTTCGGGCACCCGGTTGCGCACCCCCGATACGTGATCCCTGCCGCTGACCTCGTAGCTCTCCACCAGATCGGACGCCACAGGATCGGCCACGATCATGAAGAGCGCGGGAATGTCCCCCAAGGCAGAGCCCGTGCCGTGCTCTGCCCGTGTCCCCAGAAGGGAGCGGGACACGGTGGTGCCCCAGGTCACGACCAGATCGGGCCGCTCGGCAATCAGACGCGTCTGCACCTCGGGCAAGAGGTCCTTGTCGCCCGCAACGTCGGTCACCTCGATGCGCACCGGAAGATCGCGATCCTCGAAATAGCGGATGAAGCCCTTGCATGCCTCTTCGCAGCCCCGCCAGACAACCATGTGCACATGGCGTTCAGGCAGGTCAGCCTCCCCCTGGGCCTGCGCCAGGGACGGCATCGGGCCGAGAAGGCTGCACCCCGCAATCAGGACCAGGCCGGCAAGGAGACGCTCAAGCATGGGCCAGACCCTTTCCACGCTTGAGGGAAATCCCTGCCATCACCAGTGCCATGACCGTCACGGTCACGCCGATGATGGCTGCCACCTGACCATAGTCGAGCTGGACAAGCAGCGCCGCCACGACGACGGGACCGATCACGGACCCGATCCGCTCACTGGTGCGCAACAGGCTGAGCGCCCCCGTCCGGGTGATGTCCGGGCTCTGCTCGGCCGCTTCCATCGCGGCAACGATCAAGGGCGCCTTGAGGAAGGCGTGCACAACCCCCAAAGCGGCCACAACTGCAAGAACAGCCGCCACACTGGCATTCTGATAAAGACCCAGCAGGACAATGCCCGACAGCACCGTCGCCCCGATCACCATCCACAGGTTCTTGCCAAGCCGGTCGGCAAAACCGGACGCCAGAGGGCTGATCGGAAT
The DNA here is from genome assembly GCA_937891725.1 of uncultured Rhodospirillaceae bacterium. Classification (GTDB taxonomy): domain Bacteria; phylum Pseudomonadota; class Alphaproteobacteria; order Thalassobaculales; family Thalassobaculaceae; genus JANSYC01. Next base: position 3,693 of record CALAHL010000266.1, read on the forward strand.
GATGATCAGCGAATAGAGCATCATGATCCGCCCGATCTCGGATTGGGTCGCATCCAGGCTGGCCAGATAGATCGGCACGAACAGATAAAGAATGCCCGTCAGGATCACCTTGGCCGGGATCGCACAGAACAGCACGATCAACACGAATTGCGTGTTGCGCATCAGGATCGCAACCGGGCTGCGGCTGGCCCCCTGGGGCACTTTCTTGACCTCGGGTGCAGGCAGGTCCGTGCTCAGCATGGACCAGCCCAGAACACCCGCCAGCAGGGAGAACCCCGTGGCGATGAGGAAGACCGGCTTGTAGCCCAGCCAATCCGCCAGGATCGCCCCGATCGCCGTGCCGCACATGGTGGCCGTCATCAAAACACCGACAAAGACCGCCATCCCGCGGGCCCGGTTCTCGGCCACCACAACGGCCGCGATATAGCTCTGACAGCTGATCGTGATGGCGGCATAGCCAACCGCCGTCATCGAGCGGCCGATCAGGATGTCATTGGCGCTCGCGGCAAAAAAGCAGATCAGATAACCCGCAATGGCCGGCACGAGACCCGCCATGAAGAGCGTCTTATTGCCGAACCTGTCCACCAGACGGCCGGCAAAGGGCGTGAAGACGGCGATCACGAACATGAAAGCCGAGATCGGCAACCCCATCATGATGTCCCGCGCGAAGAGATCGCTCTCGGTGTGGAACTCGGCCACAAAGAGCGGCAGGAAGGATTTCTGCAATTCCTCGGCAAAGGAGAACACGAAAAGCGGAATGCGCGCGTCCATGATGGAGGCCCCGCTGCGCGTATCCGTGATGTAGAGCCCCCGTCGTTCGCCAAACGCCGACAGCGTCACGCGCCGCCCCCCCTCTCCCAGAGTGCGCAGAGCCGCCGTCAGCGCATCCCGCAGGCGCGCATTCTGCGCATTGAGTGCCTGTATGAACTCCGCAATCCGCCTGGAGCCGCGCCCCACCTGATATTGCCGCAAATCGCCCGAAGCCCGACGGTTGATCGCGGATTCTGCCTGTCGAAAAGGCTCGGTCAGCTGCGAAGCGGACACCACAACCACCACTTCCAGCGCCACCAGCGACACCGCGATCAAGATCACCAGAGTGTCAAAGAAGACCGATGTCATCTTGCCGTTGAGATAGGACTCGTCGATCGTGGCCTCGACACGGGCAAGCACCACGCCGTCGCGCATCACATCTACCGAAACAGTCTCCAAACCATCGGAACGACCCAGCAAGATGGCCGTGACATCACTGATTTCCTCGATGATGTTTGTCGCCCATTGACCATCGATGTCCATGTCCTGACGGGGGGAACTTGCCTGTCCCAAGGACCGTTCGTCGCTGCCCGTGGCAGCAACCACGCGCATTGCCTTGACCTCTGGATGAGCTGCGATGAGGTCGTCAAAATAGGTGTCGAGCCCGCGAATATCATCAAAAGGGATACCAATTCGCATCGCATATTCGATGTCGCGCTGCACGGCGACCGCAACGGCGCGCACCTTGTCTTCCAGGACCGGACGCAGGCCCGCGTTGAATTCCGACACCGTCACGATCAGGCTGAGCGCCGCAGCAAGGATCATCGCCACCGTGGTGCTGAGAAACAAACGGCGCGAGAAACCCCGCATCAGGGACACAGGTTGCACAGCACTCATGCCGGTGTCCCCCTCGCAGCCGATCTGCCCTCGGTCAGAAGCGCTTCGAACTCCGCCTCCGCAGCGACGAAGGCGGCATCGCCCTCGGCAATGGCCTCACGCAACATGTCGGCGTCCGCCCCGACCTCGGCCGAAGCCGCATCCTCGCTCGGCGCAAGCGCCTGATAGGCGTGACGGACAGACGCAAACTGGAAAATGATGAACGGAATGATCAGCACAGAGATCAGTCCAAAAATGATCAGATAGGCATTTGTCATGCGAAAGAACGTCAGACGGGACTGGCGGGTGAAGGATTCCGTCGGAGTGGTCAGAATGACCGCTCCCATGACCGCGTTGCTGCTGTCATAGAGCAGCCGCCCCGTGTACAGCCGCGGGCCAACGTCCAGTCGCGTGACGGTGTCTCCGCTGCCCAATACGCGCCGCATGACCTGGTCGCGCTCCGAGGGCAGTATATCCTCCGAGCCGCTCGACAGGATTGATGTCCCGATAGGCGATACGATCAGAATGTGCGCGACGGAGGGGTCACGCCCCTGCTCGCGATCAATCAGGTCCTGAAGCCCGGACATCTCGTCAATGGCGAACCCTAGGGATTCCGCCCGGACAATGGCCGCCTCGATCGCCGAGGCGGATATCTGCAAACGCGAGGATGTGGCTTCTGCCACAAGCGCACGGATTTTCAGATGATTGAGCGAACTCTGAAGAACAAGCATCGCACCTATGACAAAAAGGATCGATAAGATGACCTTGGCATAGACTTCTCGAAAAACGATCCATCCAGACACAGACATTACGCTCAACCACATTGCAAGATTTTCGCAGACACGACATCCGTTGCGAAAATCGGTAGACAATATGCGCGGTGTTTGTCAACCGACATTCCCCAAGTGGCCTGCCTACGGACGTGAAGATCGCCTGAATCCGACCT
>CALAHL010000267.1 GCA_937891725.1 uncultured Rhodospirillaceae bacterium
GCGGACCCCAGAGCCCGCCTTCCGAAATCACCAGGGTCCCGAGGAAACTCTCGACCGGGAGACCGGGATGGCCGAATTCTCCCGGCAGGGCGCTTCCGTACAACCCGTACAGAAGGGCGAGAACCGCCACGGCGGGCAGGATCCATTTCACCGCCCGGCGGCCCATCTCCAGGGCAACCAGGATCAGGGCAATCGACAGCCCGATCTGCACCGGCCCTTCAAGCGCTCCGTACTGGTCGACCAGGGCATCCCGGTCCAGCGCCACCCACAATGTGCCCACGGCACCCAGACCAAGGGCAATCCATCCGGTTATCCGCTCAATCGGTCCCGACGCCCGGGCAAACAGGAACACCCAGGGCAGCGCCAGCAGCACATGCAGGGGGCGTGTGATCAGATTCGGCAAGAGCCCGGCAAAGATAAGGTAGAGGTGAAACCCTGCGCCGATCAGGCCCCACGTGACGGCAATTCGGTCCAACAGGGTGGGAGCGGGGCTGTCTGACATGGGGAACTCGGGTCTCGGAGGGGGCGGGACGGAGGCGAGACATACCGCCGATTTTCCGGACATGTCCACAGATGCTGCGGCGGCCGACGCCGTTGAACTGGCATCCGGGCGTTTCGATACGATATACCGGGGTGGACGTAACAAAGTTTGGACCCATGACAGACATCGCGTTTCCGGATCACGAGCACGACCATGACAGCTGTGTCGCCGATGCCCTGTCGGTGGCGGAGACCGTCTGCACGCAACGGGGCGCCCGGCTGACGGATCTACGGCGGGCGGTGCTGGAACTGGTGTGGGAGAGCCATGCGCCGATCGGTGCCTACGAGGTTATCGACAAGCTGTCCCGCGTGCGCGCCGAGGACGGTGTTGCGGGGCGCGTGGCGCCGCCGACGGTGTATCGCGCGCTCGATTTTCTGATGGAACACGGGCTCGTGCACCGGATCGAGAGCCTGAACTCCTTTGTCGGCTGCACCCATCCGGAAAGCCCGCATCGCGGCTATTTCCTGATCTGCGAGACCTGCGGCTGCGCCCATGAGCTGAAGGGCGGACATCTGGACGCCGGTCTGAAGGACAGCGCCCGCGCGCTCGGCTTCGCCGTGAACCGCATCACCATCGAGGTGGCAGGTGTGTGCCCGGATTGCGCGCCCGCCTCCTGACCAACAGACGAGTAACGAGTAGACCATGACCGAAAGCGTTCCCGCCCCTTCCGACCGTATGCCGGTCTCGATCCTCACAGGCTTTCTCGGCAGCGGAAAAACCACGCTGCTGAAAGCGCTGCTGAATCACCCGGAGATG
>CALAHL010000268.1 GCA_937891725.1 uncultured Rhodospirillaceae bacterium
GTTCCTGTGGACCTCGATCGTGGTGAATGTCGTGGTCTTTTATCAAATCTCGGAGATGGCCGCCTGGATGCTGGTGCCTTATCTGTGTTGGGCGAGCTTTGCGGGCTTTTTGAATTTCACCATTGTCCGCATGAATCCCAGGAACCGCGTCTCGGAGGCGTGAAATGTCGGGTGAATGGGGCTATCTGGTCTTCGTTGAAGGCGGTCTGATCTTCGGTGGCGTGCTCGCCTTCGGGCTTTGGGAACTCCACAAGCTCAAGAAACTGCGGGAGGAGCGGGAAGCCAGGGAACGGGACGCCCTCAATCAGGACAACAACGACCCGAACAGTCCTAAATAGAGATTTGCTGCCCGATCTTCCGTACGGCGTCCTCACCGAAGGTGCGGGCCACATACTCCTCGAAATTCGAGATCTTAAAGCGTGCGAGATGGCCACCGTAGGCCCGGGCCGCTGCGGGCCCCATCGCGATTATATGGGGTGAGCACACTTGGCTTCTTCGATCGCTGGGAACGGAGCGCGGATCGTCCTGTGGGATGTGGAGACTTAAGACCACATAACAGCTGAATCCGAGCGAGAAGAGGGTCGGCAGCCATCTTCGGACGGTTTGCGACCGATCAGCCTCGACCGAGAGGATTAGACCGTCGTGAAACAGCCCGACCGCCCCTCTCAGAACCTCGGCCTCCATCCCCTCAACATCAATCTTAATCAGTTTCGGCACCCTTGTTTTGGTGCTGAATAATGAGTCCAATCGGACCTGCTGGACCGGATACGGTCTGCTGGCCGCCATATTGGCGGGGATTGAGCCGAAGTTGCCGCGGCTTTCGATATTGATCTCCGGAATCCTGATCATCTTGTCTTGGTCGCCGACGGCAAGCGGCAGAACCCTGGTCTTGGCGAGGCCAAACAGGTTGATGGTCGCGATCTGATGAATGGCGGGCTGCGGCTCGAACGCCCAGATCTCATAAGCCTGTTTCGGCCGCTGCAAGAACGCCGATATCACACCGATATTGGCTCCCACATCCAGCACCAGATCCCCTGGTGCGAGCAGATTTCGATAGAGGTCGATCTCACCGGTTGAGAATTGGCCGAATTGCGCCAGTGTCTCACTCACCCCGCTGTCCCCGGAAAACCCCAACATTGGCCCTTGGACCGTCTCGATCCAGCGGTGGTGCGGTGAGATGTTGAGCCAGGATGTGTTCATGTCCGGATCTCGCTGGATGCAAAGTTTCAAAACCGTTTGTACAAGGGAATTGGCCGCTGCGCAGTAATCCACCCATATCATGCGGAAAACGGGGATCTCAGGGCGTCAGCTCCATCTGATACCGATAGATCCAGGCCGATCCGGCCTCCGGTACGATTACGTGGGCCTCATGTTTCCACGCGACGAACGCAAAGGCGTGACTCACGACGACGGCGCCGGGATTCAGTTCGGCACGTAGTTTCGGCTCCAGTCTCCGCATCGCCCAGATCAT
>CALAHL010000269.1 GCA_937891725.1 uncultured Rhodospirillaceae bacterium
TCAGCCGACAACACCTAACCGTATATCTGGGCCCGTTCTATGTACTGACCCCAGATAGGGGTGCGCACATAGAACGGGCACAGATATACGCTCAGACCCGACGATCTTAACCTGATCGCTGGCAAGCGGACACCGTTTGTTCGCACGAGCGGTACACGATGATCACTTTCGTGTCTTGACCCCCTTAGCGTAGGATCCCGCCCCCTCCCGCAATCGACCCCAATTTGTTCCCTTTGAGGTTCCAGGCGGTATCGGCTTCACGTTCCCGACGCGGTCCGTACGGTCGCGCGAGGTCTATGAGATACGCGGCTCGAATAAGTCAAAGGACGAAGCGCGCTCGGACACACGGCCTCACGCAGGATTGAAGATCATCCGTCGAGCCGGAACGACGGGCGGAGCCGCAGCCCGATCCAGCTTCCGGCCATCGCCATCACGATCCAGGCCCAGCCGTGCAGGCTGGTCGACGCCACGCCGGAGAAGAACGCTCCAATATTGCAGCCGTAGGCCAACCGCGCGCCGTATCCCATCATCAGGCCGCCCAGAACCGCCGCCATCAACGGCTTCAGTGGGATGCGCCAGCTCGGATGCACCTTGCCGGCGAGCGAGCCCGCGATCGCGGCGCCGATCAGGATGCCGATATTTGTGAGCGAGCTGTGATCGGACAGGATCGAGCCTTCGAGCGCGTCGGCCCGCCAGGGCACCGACCAATAGGCCGAACCCGCCGGGTCCCATCCGACCGCTGCCGCCACCTTTCCCGCCCAGATCGTATATCCCCAGGTGACGCCCCAGGGATGGCCGGCCACCGCCAGGATCGCGAAATTCAGTACCGCGAGCCCGAGCGCGCCCAGGATCAACGGCCACGGCCCCCTCACCAGACATCTCAGATCGAAGCCGCTTTGCCATAGGGGACGTTTGATCCGCGCGCCGGTCCGCCACAGCGCCAGGAGGATCAGGCCAAGGGCGCCGGTCTGAACCGCGACGGCCGGGCAGTATCCGATCTCCCGGCCCAGGGAATAGGCGCCAAGGCTAGGCAAGGCGCGCCAGTCGGCCATGTTCAGAGTGGCGAGCCAGCAGCCTAGGCAGAAAAACACCAACGTCACCATCATCCGGACATTGCCGCCCCCGACCGTGAACAGGGTCCCGGACGCGCAGCCTCCGCCGAGCTGCATACCGATCCCGAACAGAAAGGCGCCGATCAGCATGGCGGTATCGACGGGTGCTACGGAGCCGCCCGCGGGATGCCCGAAAATCTCCCCCGCTGACAGCACCGGCGCGAACAGGCTCATCGCCACGATCAGCATGACGGCCTGGGCGACCAGCCCCGAGAGATCCTTCTCGGTCATCGCCCGGCGATAGGCGGCGGTGAACCCGAAACTCGCATGATAGAGGGAGATCCCTAGCCCGATCCCAATCGGCAGTAGCAAGGCCTGGGTGACCGATTGCCCAGCCAGATGCACCCACAAAACCACCGTCAGCAGCCCGAGACCCGCGAGCAGCATCCGCTGAACCGGAACGACCGGGGTGGCCACGGGCGCCGAGGGTGGGGCGAGGGACATGTCCCGGCTTAGCTTCCTGCGGCGGCGTCGGCCAGAACCTTGGCGACCAGCATATCCAACTCCCCACCCATATCGGTCAGGGCGGGGACTTCATAGGCGCCGAACACATGGCTCGGCAGGCGATGGGTCACGGTGGCTGTGCCGTCGGCTGCCTCGGTGACGTAGATCCGGATCGGTGCCTCGATCCCCGCCGCCGTGCTGGCGGCCAGCATGCGCCGAGCGAAATCGGGCCGGAAGATCAGGAACACCCGGTTGCCCGGGATCTCTTCGCCGAACTTGGCCTTGATCGCGCAATTGGCGCAGGCCAAGCCGATGATGCCGAAACTGTTGTCCGTGATCGAGGCTTTCAGGGCCTCGACATAGGGCAGGAACGGCTTACCAGTTTCGATCACCTGGGTGCCGGAATGGGGCATCGTGTTCTCGGCCCGCAGGACAGACGCCGATCCCGTCATCAGAACGAAAAGCATTATCAGGCCGGTGAGGCGCGATACCATCTCAAGACTCCGAAATTTTGAAGCGTGCATTTAGGATACCGGTCCGGACCGATAATGGGAAAACAAGATCCCGTGACGAGATGGGCCAGGTCGATGAGCGCGACGCGCCTGGGCTGCCCCCCATGAAGTGGTCCACCCGTTCGATTTGTTTTGACCCGCTTGGTCCTGACCCCATCTTTGGTCCGACCGGAGTGACTAGAGCGATTTAGCCAAATACGGCCTCAAATCCGAGATTTTCCCCATACTGTCGATAAGGAAAATTATCGACAATTTGTGGAAACAAACCGCAACTCGCGACCCAAAGCGGTCGCTCAGCTCATTCGCCCTGCACTGCGCTTGCTGCTTGCCATGTCAGTGGTTAC
>CALAHL010000270.1 GCA_937891725.1 uncultured Rhodospirillaceae bacterium
CACCAGTTTCGGCGCGCATGTCTTCAACGGCATCATGACTTTCAAGGGAGAGCCGCAGAGCTATGGCGGCCCGCCCCCTGGTCTGTCGACGCGCCTGTTCCTGCGGATCGGGCAGGCGATGGGCGGCGGCGAGATCGACACGATGTGCCACCTGATCTATCCGGCCTCGACCGAGTGGCATGCCGCCTCCGAGACCGAACTGGTCCTGACCGGCTCGGACGGCGTGCCGATCGCCACCACGAGGATGGACATTCCGCGCGGCGGGTCGCGGTTCTGGCGGGTGTCTGAAATGTTCGGGCCAGACCACATCGCAAAAGTCGGTCGCGGCGGCTACGTGCTGATTCGAGACACGACCTGCCGCCTGTTCGGGTATCACGGACTGATCCGAGACGGGCACGCCTTCTCCCTCGACCATATGTTCGGATTCTGAGATGGCGGCGCGCCCACTCCTGTCATTGATAACCGACGAAGTGTCGGAGGATCTGGACACCGCACTTGCCTTCGCCGTCGCACAAGCGATACCGCTGGTCGATATCCGCTCGGTCGAAGGCAAAAGCGCCCTGCTGCACGACGACGCCGCACTCGACGCGATGGCCGCGAAGATCAGGGCGGCCGGGCTCCGCGTCTCCTGCTTTTGCTCTCCTCTGCTGAAGTGGCCGAAACCCGGGGTTCCGGTTCCGGCGGGGGCGAACTTTCACGGATTCGACCCGGATGCGATGCCGCAGGATCAGGCGATCGCCCGGGCCTTCGAGGTGGCGGAACGGCTGGACACCAGGCGCATCCGGATGTTCTCCTACCTCGCCTATCCGTGCTTCCGGCTCGACGATCTGGCTCAGGATCTCGGGCATCTGCTCGACCTCGCGCGGGTGCAGGGCGTCACCCTGCTGATGGAGAACGAGCACGTCTGCAACCTGCGCACCCTGGGCGATTTGGCCGCCTGCCGGGCGCGGTTCGACGACCCGCACCTGTTGGGCGCCTTGGATCTTTGCAATCAGGTCTATGCCGGTCTCGGACAGCCCACTGGCGATGAACTCTCGGCTGCGGGAGCGATCGCCGGCGCCCTGCACATCAAGGACGCGGACGCAGACGGAAACTACGTCCCGCTCGGCCAGGGCGTGGTCGAAACCCGCGCAGCAGTGGCAACGATCCTCGCCGCAGCGCCACAGGGTGATCTGCCGATCTGCCTCGAGACCCATATGCCGCACGACGGAGCCGCAGCGACGGCGCAGGCCGCAGCCGCACTTCGGGACCTGATCTAAACCTCCGCCGCCACCGCTCGGATCGCGGCCACCGCCAGCTCGATTTCGGGGTTACCGACATCCAGATGGGTGACCGCCCGCATCAAATAGGGACCCATCGCACCGATGCGCACCTCGTGCTCGGCAAGCAGCCGTTGTGAGAACTCCGCCCCCGTCACGCCGGTACCCGAGACGTCGAAATAAACCATGTTGGTCTCGACCTCGTTCGGGTTCACGCGAATGCCCTTCACGTCCACGACCCCGTCCGCCAGCCGCCGGGCGTGGGCATGGTCCTCTGCCAGCCGGTCGACATGATGCTCAAGCGCATAGACACCGGCGGCGGCAATAATACCCGCCTGCCGCATGGCGCCGCCAAACTGGTGCTTAAACCGCCAGGCCTCTTCGATGAATGCGTCGCTTCCTGCGAGAACCGCACCGACAGGACAGCCCAGACCCTTCGACAGATCGATCCAGGCGCTGTCGCAGCGGGCGGCGAAGTCCCGCGCCGCGGTTCCGCTCGCCACCACAGCGTTCAACAACCGGGCGCCATCCATATGCAGTTTCAATCCGTGTCGATCGGCGGAGTCCGCCACGCTCTCGATGGTCTCCGTCGGCCATATTGCGCCGCCGCCCAGATTTGCGGTGTTCTCAATCGAGATCAGTGTCTGCCGGGGCGCGTGTCGCGTTTTCGGTCGGATCATTTCGTCCACGGCAGCCCCATCGAAGATCCCGCGCACGCCTGAGATTGTGCGGGTCATCGCCCCGGCGAGGGCACCCGGCCCACCGCTCTCGAAATGCAGCGCGTGTGCGGTGGTATCCAGGATGATCTCGTCGCCGTGGTCGCACCAGACCCGATAGGCGATCTCGTTGCACATGGTTCCGGACGGCAGAAACACCGCCCGCTCCTTGCCGAGCAACTCGGCCACCATGTCCTGAAGGCGGTTTACGGTGGGGTCTTCCTCGGCCTGCTCGTTCCCGACCTCCGCCTCGGCGATCGCACGCCGCATGGCCGACGTCGGACGGGTGACAGTGTCACTGTACAGATCGACCTTGGGAAGAATGCGGGCGGCGGGCCCTGTGCTAGAGACCATGGAAAGCTCCTCGGATCCGTTAACGACCTTCATCATTGCGATTCAGCGACCGCATTCATATCTCTTATCCTGAAACTTAATGAACACGTGTTGATCTGAATCATTCGACTGGAGACCCAACGCCAATGACCAGCCCCGACGACCGAGCCGTCTACCGTCCCGGCCGGCTGCCGCTCAATCTGTCCGCCCAAGAGAACGACCGGTTCGCCATCCATCTTGTCTATGCACTCTACGCGGCGGCAATCGTGTTCGGCATTCCGATGGTGCTGGGTGTTCTGCTCGCTTATCTGAAGCGCGAAGATGTGCGTGCGACCGATCTCGAAGGCCATGTCGGATGGCAGATCCGGACGTTCTGGATATGGCTGACCTTTTGGGTGATTGGCTCGGTCTGCGTCGCGACCTTCATTTTGGCGCCGATCGGATGGCTGCTGATGGGATTCGGCCATCTTTGGATGGTCTATCGGGTCATCAAGGGCTGGGTCGTCCACAGCAACGAACGACCCTTGAAAGCACCCGGCGATTTCTGGTGATCCGGTGCTGCTCGAGGATGCAGATGACGCCACATGGCCTGCCGTCCGGCTCTGGACAAATCGCCCGGTGCCCGCACTAATCTCCCCAACAACGGGCGCAAGCCCCTCGTAAGAAAGTTAGGGAGGATAGAATGCTGAAGATCAATCGCCGCCAGGCGCTCGGGATGATCGCTGGAGCCGCTGCTTTCGGGCTATCCGCGCCGGCCATCGCGCAGAACCGCAAGGTCGTGGTTGGCGCATTGCGGTTCACCAGCCATGCCGGAAGTTTCGTTGCGTTCGAGCGCGGTTATTTTGCCGATGCCGGCCTGGATGTGGAACTGAAGTTTTTCCAGGCCGCCCAGCCGATGGCGGTGGCCATTGCCTCAGGTGATGTGGACTACGCGGTGACCGCCATGTCGGGGGGCCTGATCTCGCTCGCCGATAAGGGTGCGATCAAGGTGATCGGTGGGGCCTTGTCCGAGGAGAAGGGTATCGACGGTCAAAAGATTCTGGCCTCGGATGCGGCGTTCCAGGCCGGTTTGACCTCCGCCTCCGCACTCGACGGCAAAAGCTTCGGCATGACGCAGGCGGGCTCATCCTTTCATTACATGGGCTCCAAGATCGCTGCGGCCGAGAACGCCTCGCTCACCTTCAAGCCGCTGCAGAAGGTTGGCGCGATCATCGGAGCGCTGAAAAGCGGCCAGATCGATGCCTGGTCGATTGTCCCGCATATCGCCAAGCCGTTGGCGAAATCCGGCGCGGTGCACATCATCGGGGACGTGGCGGACTACCTGCCCGGTTATCAGGTCACAACCGTGTTCACCTCCGCCAAGAACGCGGCCAGTTCGCGGCAGCTCACTTCGGACTTCCTCAGCGGATATACCAAGGGGGTTTCCGACTATAACGCGACCATGATCGCGAAGACCGACGGCGAGGCCGGTATTAACGAGATGGTCGAACTGATCCACAAATACGTCTACGCCGACCGGCCGATTGAGAAGGCGGCACCATCGATCATCGACGGCACCATGCGCCTGAACGAGGGGGCGGCAATCAATATGGCC
>CALAHL010000271.1 GCA_937891725.1 uncultured Rhodospirillaceae bacterium
TGTAAGGGATCGACATGGTTGCCCTGATGGATACTGACACTGCTTTGGACAGCGCCTCCGACGCCGCATCGGCGCCAGCGCCTGCTTTGGCGCTTGAAGGCGTGTTTCATGACTATGGCGGCGTGCGCGCGGTCGATGGTGTCGAGATTTCGGTCCAGCCAGGCGAAGTGCTGTGTCTGCTGGGGCCGTCCGGTTGCGGCAAGACCACCATCCTGAGGATCGCCGCCGGCTTGGAGCCGTTGCAGAGCGGCCGTGTCCTGCTCGACGGACGCGTGGTCGCCGGCGCGGGCCCGGAAGTTCCCCCGGAGCGGCGCGGTGTCGGGCTGGTGTTCCAGGACTACGCGCTGTTTCCGCATTTGAGCGTGCAAGACAATGTGAGCTTCGGCTTGACCGATCTGCCAAGCCGCATCCGCACCGAGCGGGTCGATGAGGTCCTGGAGATGGTCGGCATGGCCGAGTTTCGCAGCGCCTTTCCGCATGAATTGTCAGGCGGTCAGCAGCAGCGGGTCGCTCTGGCCCGTGCTCTGGCGCCGCGTCCTCGGGTCGTCTTGCTGGACGAGCCCTATTCGGGACTGGACGCTCGATTGCGCGATCGGGTGCGGGATGAAGTCCTGCATATCCTGAAGGCCAGCGGCTCGGCTTGTCTGATGGTCACCCATGACAGCGAAGAAGCCATGTTCATGGCCGATCGGATCGCGGTCATGCGAGACGGCAAGGTCGTTCAGCAAGGCTCACCGGTCGAGCTGTACTGCGATCCGGCGAACGCGTTCGTCGCGTCGTTCTTTGGCGAGGTGAACCAAATCCAGGGTATCGTCCGGGGCGGAGCGGTCGAGACACCGGTCGGAATCATTCCAGTGCGCGGTGTTGCCGACGGCGTGGGCGTCACCGTGGTGATCCGGCCTGAAGGGGTGCGGCTTCAGAAATGGGTCGAAATGTTCGAAGACGACCCCTCGGCGGTGGTGGAGCAAGCCCGATTGCTGGGGCGGAGCAGCCTGGTGCATATGACCGTCAGTGGACCGGCGGGGTGGACGGGGGACACGGCGCACTTGCATGCTCGGGTTTCGGGTGTCTTTCTGCCGCGATCGGGATCACGTCTTCGCGTGGGAATTGACGAGACTCAAACCTTTGTCTTCCCCGAAGGCTAAGGTGACACTACATTGCGGTCACGGCGTTGGCGGATTGTGATCCCCAACGGGGTTGGGCGGAAAACAAGGCGGGGCAGGCCGGTGAGCGGCGCCCCGAAAAATGGACACGGACACTGAGAGCGCTCCATGGGTACGTTTAGCATCTGGCATTGGCTCATCGTTCTGGCGGTTGTGTTGCTGCTTTTCGGAGGCCGCGGCAAGATTTCCCAGCTGATGGGAGATTTCGGCAAGGGTCTGAAAAGCTTCAAAAGCAACATGAAAGAGGACGAAGGCGCCACCGAGGACCAGCCGGCGAAATCGGTCGCCGACGACAGCGGTGCGCAAAAGGCGCCGTCGTCCGAGAAAACGGATCAGGCCGCAAAAAGCTGATCCGTGCGGGCAGGGGCCGTTCGGTCCCGCTCTTCTATGGCCTTAGCCGCGGCACGGGATCTCATCCGGACGTTTCCTTGGGGACGTTCGGGTTTGGAGTGAACAGCGCGTTCGGGGACTCAGATGTTCGACCTAGGTTGGCAGGAATTCCTCCTGGTGGCGCTGGTGGCGGTGATTGTCGTCGGCCCCAAGGACCTGCCGCGCGTGGTGCGCACCGTCAGTCAATGGATCCGCAAGGCCCGCTCGGTCGCGAGCGAGTTTCAGGGGAGCCTTGAGGAAATGGCCCGTGAGGCCGATCTGGATGACGTGCGCAAGCAGGTCCAGTCGGTCTCCCGTGACGGCATCGGGAAATCCCTTGAGAAGCAATTCGATCCCGACGGCCAGATCCGCAGTTCGTTTGATGAGGCGCGGAAATCGGCCGACGCCGAGGGCATCGAAAAAGACATGAAAGAGACCCAGACGATTGTCCGGGATCTGACCAAGGAAGATGTCCGCAAGATGACCGGTGCGGATAAAAAGACTGACGCGCCGAAAGTCGAAGACGCGGCCCCGGAGCCGTCGATCGCCGATCCGGAAACCGTAAAGGCACTGGAAAGCGGCGAAGCCGGCGCCGCCAATAAGACCTCCAAGATTCAGCCGGTATCCGATACCCCCGCAGACATCACGCCCGAGGGCGTTCCCGAGCCGGCGCCCGCCGCTCCGCAGAAGCGCGAAGAGAGCTGATCCATGGCTGAGCGACTGCAGGGTCCGGACGAGGAAGCCGAGGGCGGCAAGATGCCGCTGATGGAGCATTTGGTTGAATTGCGCCGACGTTTGGTGATCTCGATCGGCGCGTTCGTCGTCTGCTTCTTCGTCGGCTATGCGATCGCTGAGCCGATCTATCAGTTCCTGGTCGAGCCGTTGGCACATCTGCTGGAAGGCCAGCAGGGCCGGCGCATGATCTACACCGCCCTGCACGAAGCATTCTTCACCTATGTGAAGGTGGGATTTTTCTTCGCCGCCTGTATCTCGTTCCCGATCGTTTCGATTCAGATTTGGCTGTTCATCGCGCCGGGCCTCTACAAGCACGAGCGGAAGGCTCTGATGCCATTCCTGGCCGCGACGCCGTTCCTGTTTCTGCTCGGCGCATCGATGGTCTATTACATTGTTATCCCGCTCGCCTGGCAGTTCTTCCTTGGGTTCGAATCGCCTGGTAAAGAGGGCAACCTGGCGATCGTCCTCGAACCGAAGGTGGGAGAATACCTGTCGCTTGTGATGCGGCTGATCTTCGCGTTCGGTGTGGCGTTCGAGCTGCCGGTGTTTCTGGTGCTGCTGGCGCGGGTCGGCCTGACCACCGCGGCCGGGCTTGCGAGCAAGCGCCGCTACGCGATCGTCATCGCCTTTGTCGCCGCAGCGATCCTGACCCCTCCGGACGTGATCAGCCAGGTGTTGCTGGCGATTCCGATCATCGTGCTCTACGAAATCTCCATCATCTGCGCCCGTTTCATCGAGAAGAAGCGCGAGGATGACGCGGCCCTCGACGACGAGCCCGATCCCGATCCGAAGCCGGGTGGTGGCAATTCTTCGAATAAGACTTCCGGGGGTAACGAGGAAGCCGGTCCTTGACGGTTGTTTCGGAGCGTTTGCTCTCGGGATGATGAGGCCCTGGACCGGTGGGAGGCGGCTCGCGTATAAGCGCGCCATCTCTTTCACAACGTGTCCGCAGGTTCGTCATGCATGACATTCGCCGCATTCGAGAGGATTCCGAGGGCTTCGACGCCGGGCTGGCCAAACGTGGCCTGTCTCCGGTGTCCGCCTCCATCCTCGCGGTCGACGCGGCCTGGCGGGAGACCACGACCGAACTTCAGGCGGCCCAGGCCCGGCGGAACGAAGCCTCCAAGCTGATTGGTGTCGCCAAGCGCAGCGGCGAGGACGCCGAGGCTCTGATGCAGGAGGTCGCTACCCTCAAGACCCGGATGGCCGAGTTGGAGGAGCGGGAGCGCAGCCTGCAGATCGAGGTCGAGGCGCTTCTGTCAGGCTTGCCGAACCTCCCGTTGGACGATGTGCCGATGGGAACGGACGAGTCCGACAATGAGGAAGTGCGTAAGGTTGGCGAACCGCGAAGCTTTGGTTTCCGGCCGAAAGATCATGTGGCACTTGGCGAAGGTCTGGGCTGGATGGATTTCGAGGCAGGTGCGAAGCTTTCCGGTGCCCGGTTCGTGGTGCTCCGCGCCGGTCTCGCACGTTTGGAGCGGGCGCTGGCGTCTTTCATGCTCGATATTCACACGGGCGAGTTCGGATATGTCGAAACCATCCCGCCGTTCCTGGTTCGGGATGCGGCGGTCTACGGGACCGGTCAGCTGCCGAAATTCGCCGAGGATCTGTTCCGGACGACCGATGGGTTCTGGCTGATTCCGACGGCCGAGGTACCGCTGACCAATCTGGTGGCCGGTGAAATTCTGAGCGAGACGGATCTTCCGATGCGGATGACCGCCTACACGCCGTGTTTCCGGTCGGAAGCCGGATCCGCCGGACGCGACACGCGCGGCATGATCCGCCAGCATCAGTTCAGCAAGGTCGAGATGGTGTCGATCACCCATCCGGATCACTCGGATGCGGAGCTGGAACGCATGACCGGCTGCGCCGAGGCCATTCTGCAGCGGCTGGGCCTCGCCTATCGGGTGATGAAGCTGTCGACCGGCGATATGGGGTTTGGCGCACGCAAGACCTATGACCTCGAAGTCTGGCTTCCGGGTCAGGAGGACGGCAAGGGGGCCTATCGCGAG
>CALAHL010000272.1 GCA_937891725.1 uncultured Rhodospirillaceae bacterium
GAAAACCCGCCGGTGTTGCGCCCAAAATCGGTCTCAATGCCCCAAAGCGCCACGATGAACCGCGGCTGGACGCCGTATTTCGCCGAGACCGCCCTCAGAAGATCCGCATGCTCTGCCATCATCTGCCGGCCCGTATCGATCCGCCGCTGATTGATGACGTTGCGAAGGTATTCGTCGAACTTCATCCGGAACTCGGGCTGGTTTCGATCCAAGCTAATGACCTTCTCGATCGGCGCAATGTCGCCCAACGCGGTATCGATCACCTTCTGCGAAACGCCACGGCCGGCTGCCTCGACCCGCACGCCCTCAAGCCAAACGTCGAACGGCTCCGAGGCCTCAGCCGGACCACTCAAGACACCTAGAAAACCGATACTCGCCAGAAGCATTCCGAAACCAGAGCGGGATAGGCTCGACACGCACGCCTCCATCACAGTGGAACATCACTTCTGGGTCTTGTCACACGCCATATCGAATCGAGCAAGGATCTCGATAAAATTAATCTTTTTCGTTACTTACAAGACATTGTGCCGATGCTGTCTGAACCAACACAGTCGACTCGCCTTCCCTTTTCCCGCTGCGGGACGTTCAGGATCGGCCGATCCTGTCGCTGCCGATCCGAGTCCGATCGAACGGTGTGGTCTGATAAAGCTGATTCACCCAGTTCCCGAACAGCAGATGGGCGTGACTGCGCCAGCGGTTCTCGGGAGTCCGATCCGGGTTGTCGTTCGGGAAGTAGTTGCGCGGAATGGCGATCGGCTTGCCGCTGTCGCGGTCCCTGAAGAACTCTTCGGCGAGCGAGTTCGAGTCATATTCAACATGGTTGAACATGTGCAGAGAGTGATGGGCAGGATCATCAAGGAGACAGAGGCCCGCCTCGTCGGAATCCATCAGAATCTTCATGCCGCTGTCAGAAGGAATGTCCTCGCTCCGCACCTCGGTCCAGCGCGATACCGGAATCTCGAAATCGTCCGAAAATCCCCGCAGGAAGGGAGAGGACGGCGCCAGATTGTTGTGACGGTACACACCGAACCGTTTCTCCGGCAGCTGGTATTTCGGGATCCCGTAGAAATGATGGATCGCAGCCTGCGCGCCCCAACAGATGTTGAGGCACCCGTGCACATTGGTCTGGGTCCAATCAAAGATCCGTCGGAGTTCGTCCCAATAGGTTACCTCCTCGAATTCCAAAGTCTCGATCGGAGCACCCGTGACGATGAACCCGTCGAACCGGTCTGCCTGGATATCCTCGAAATCCTGATAGAAGGACAGGATGTGATCGCTGGAGGTGTTGCGTCCGATATGATTGGTGATCTTGACCAATGTCAGTTCAACCTGAAGCGGGGTCGCGCCCAGCAGCCGCGCGATCTGCGTCTCGGTCACGATCTTCTTCGGCATCAGGTTCAGCAGCCCGATCCGCATCGGCCGAATATCCTGGCGCACCGCATCGGTTTCGCTCATCACCATGACGCCCTCGGCATCGAGGGTCGCGCGGGCGGGCAGATCGTCGGGAATTCGTATCGGCATTTTCGCGTTCACTCGCAGGGTGATAGACGGCAATCCCGTAAGTCATAGCGACTGATCGCCGGGATCGCCATGCCCGACAAACCAGATCGCCTCTCTCGCCGCTTGATTCAAGGCCAAGGGATCGTTATCGATTGCGCAATTCAACCGATGCCGATGACAATCTAGATTTTCGGTCGGTGGGCGCATCTTGAGACCGTGCCGATCGACCTTGATTGTGATGAGACCTAAGGATGGGTGGCCGAGCGGTTGAAGGCACCGGTCTTGAAAACCGGCAGGGGTGAGAGCCTCTCGTGGGTTCGAATCCCACCCCATCCGCCAATCTTGTCAAAGCACCAGGCAATATCTATTTTTATCAATGGGATACAAAACACTTCGATTCATGTATGTAGGGTAGTTTGTAGGAACCATAGTCGCTGGAGATCCGCTGCTCACTTTGTTGGAGGCTTTGCGGTTGCTATGTGAATCGCTCCGCAGGAAGGAGTTTTAGCCGCCATGGGGCCAATCAC
>CALAHL010000273.1 GCA_937891725.1 uncultured Rhodospirillaceae bacterium
CAGTTCCAAGGTCTCACGGCGCGCCATCGGATCGGCTGGGTTCTCCTCGTACTCATCCATCTTGCCGCCAGCCTTCATGCGACGCGGCGAGTGCGCCATCGTGTCGTCACTCATGTCATCGAAGAAGAAGCTGACCGGCACGTCCAATATCTGCGCAATATCCCAAAGACGGGAGGAGCTGATGCGGTTCGAACCACGCTCATACTTCTGGACCTGCTGAAACGTGATGTTCAGCGCCTCGCCCAATTGCTCCTGGCTCATCCCGAGCAGCGTCCGGCGGAGCCGAACCCGGCGGCCGACATGCACGTCGATCGGGTTATTGTTGGTGATCTGGTAGTTCGGATCATCCTTGCGCTTATCGGCAGCTTTTGAAGCCATAGCGGCATTTTCCTTCTTTGAATTTCTCAACGAGCGATGGACACGCCGTCGATGAACCATTGCACGCCCACCACTATATTCCATCGTGGGTCAGTGGAAAAGCAAAACCACACCCTTTTTCCGTCCACTTGGATCATGTTTTGCCAATTTTTGATCCTTTTGCTCTCAAATAAGGCGCTTAAACGCGCGATACGAGAGCTAGACGATCTACGAAGGACGCATTTATATCTAAAATATTATCTATGCAAGCTAGAATTTGTAGTGAATTCGTAAAAATCTTCGCGTCAGGCGTGCGGATGACGCAGGGAATCCTTCGCTTTAAGCGCGAATGCTCTGATAACGCTAATATATCCGGGAAACCAGTAAAATCCATTGTGAGCCAAAATGTCGCATTTATTCACACGGTAGAATGACGCGAGACGATACCATGGAAGTTGTGGCTGTTCATGGTGGAGCGCATGCAGGTTGTTTGAGAGAAACAGCAAACCAAAAACGCCGGTATCTTCAACAATTGCGTTTCTTTCGGAAGAGTTGTGGGCCGGCCGGTGCTCGACGAAAGACCGGAGCAACATGAGCGATGTCGCGGGCCACACCACTCCGAAAACATACAACTGAATAGGGACCCCCGAAGCTACGAGCACCGACAGGACGGCACCGACCTGCAGTAAAAATACGGCAACCGCCCCAAGCTGAGAGAGTCGGTCATCGCACTTCGTTGTAAGCAATGACCGAGCCTCTCCTTTCAAACTCCGTAGAATGACGAATCCCGGGCCAAGAACCAGGCGACCCGGAAGCGTATTCAGGGCCGTCAAGAAGCCCCGCCCGATCGGACCGACCGCATGCCAGACAACGTCGGTCACATAGAAGCTCTCCGGATCCTCAATCGGATCCGTCAGCACCTCATCGCGATGGTGGGCCAAATGGCTGGCACGATAGCTCGCAAACCGAAGCCATAGCAGAAGGGGTGGGCCCGCGATCAGGCGGTTCAGAAGGCGCGACGACGTGGGATGACCATGAATGACCTCATGCTGAAGGGAGGCATGCCACGCGACCGCCACAACGGCAATCGGGATCCAGACCCAATTCGGCCAGTCTCCCAGAATGCCGGATGCCAGCGCCAGAGACAGGCCCCACAGCCCGTAACATCCAAACGCGACCGCCATCGTGGGCCACTCCACCCAGAATTTGGATCGGGTGGCGGATAGGATCTCCAAAGCAGGCCAAGGAGACGCAATCTGATCTGATGTGAAGGAAGGCACCGGGCGTTTTCTCATGGGGCGACGTTAGGATCATCGCCGATGTTGTCTCAATGTGTGTTTAAGTCTCTTTAAGTTACGTTTGATGACTTTATGGAACATATGATGTATAAACCCATAATGGAGCCTTTGAATGTCGACAAGCGGGAGACCACGCGCCTGTTTCGGGAGCGTTTGGTGCAAGCTCTGGATCGATCAGCGCTCAGCCGCGCCGAGGTCGCGCGCCGGATCGGGGTTGACCGATCGACCCTGTCGCAAATCCTGGCGACCGATGCGGTGCGCCTACCGCGCGCCGATACCGCGGCAGCGCTCGCCAGCACACTTCAGGTCAGTCTCGACTGGCTGATGGGGCTCAGCGCGGAGGAACGGTTCGGCGCGGATATCTTGGAGCAAAGTCTTGAGATCAGCCCCACCGGTCGGGCCCCCGAAGACATCAATCTAGAGCGCTGGCATGCCGAGGCGACCGGTTTCAAGATCCGCTACGTGCCGACCACCCTGCCCGACCAGATCAAACTGCCCGAGGTGATCGACTTCGAGTTCCGCGGCAACGCACCGCCCCAGATCGACCAGGCCCGCGTCCGCTCCGAGGAGCGGCTCAATTACTCACGCCAGCCGGAGACGGACATCGAGGTCTGCACCTCGCTGCAGTCGGTTGAGGGATTCGCGCGCGGTCAGGGCATCTGGCGGGGCCTGTCCTTGGAGATACGCATCAAACAGCTTGAGCATGCGGCCTTCCTGGCCGAAGAGATGTATCCATCGTTTCGGTGGTACCTGTTCGATGCGGTAGGAGACTATGCGGCACCGGTGACGATTTTCGGCTCAAAGCGCGCCGCCCTTTATGTCGGAGACATGTACCTGGTGTTCAACACAACCGAGCACATCCGCGTCCTGAGCCGACGGTTCGACAATCTGATCCGACACGCGACCGTGCAGGCGCATATGATCTCTCAAAAACTCTACGAGATCGCCGAGGACCTGAAGGCACCCGGCGACCAGAGCAGAAAAGGATAGTGGAGATGCAGGCGTCGCTGCCGATGTACGATCTGCCGGAACTGCGCGCTGCCACAGACGATTGGTGGGCAACCCTTGTACGCGGATTGACCAAGGCCGGTCTGTCGGAGGTTCCTGCAAAGCTTACCCGAAATTCGGATCGAGAGCTGGTTTGGCGCGCACCGGATCTCCTGCTGACGCAAACCTGCGGCTATCCGTTAACCCACGACTTCAATGGAATTCTGACCGCGCTGGCCGCCCCAGATTACCGCGCGGCAGGATGCGGCGGCGGTCGCTATCGCAGCGCGTTCGTGGTGCGCGCGGAGGATCCCGCACAGAGCCTGGAAAACCTGAAGGGCCGACGAGTGGCTGCAAACAGCGCCGATTCACAGTCCGGCTGCAACTGTTTGCGCGCCGCGGTGGCCCCCCTCGCCGAGGCGGGCCGGTTCTTCTCCGAGGTGATTTGGACCGGCGGCCATCGGCAAAGCCTGGCCGCTGTGGCCGAGGGCCGGGCGGATATCGCCGCCCTCGACGGCGTGACCTTCGCCCTCATCGGCCAGGTCGCTCCCTCTGAGGTCACGCCGGTCCGGGTTTTGG
>CALAHL010000274.1 GCA_937891725.1 uncultured Rhodospirillaceae bacterium
CCGAGTTCGGCCAGGGTCATGGCGTCTTCCAAACCCTGTTCCAGGCCGCGCACTTCATCCAACTGCTTCTCGAGCTGGGTGCGTTCCTGCATCAGTTTCTGAGCGCGGTCCGGATCATCCCAAAGCGCCTGATCCTGCGTCAGGGCCGTCAGTTCGTCGAAGCGGACAAGGGCTTGATCCCAGTCAAAGATGCCTCCTCAGCAGCTCAATCGACTGCTTGATTTCGTCGGAGGTCGCGGTGATTTCCGCGCGCATGGTGTACTCCCTAAAAGGATAGGCCGCAGTCATACTTGGCCACGGGGCCGCTCGCAACAGCGCCGCTCAGAAGAGAAAAAATCCAGGCGTCAGTAGAGCCCCGATCCGGATGTCACCACCGGCGCGGACGGGGCCGGCCCATTGGACGAGTTGGCGACAGCTCCGTCGTCCGACGCGGTCGGCACCCCGCCTCCGATCACGGCTTCGAAGCCGGTCGGCTCGGTCCCCGGCTTGAAGCCTTCCAGGATCGAGTTGGACTCGCCCGGCGTGCTCCGCAAGCCGGTATCCCGGTCGATCCAGACCATGCGGACACCCGGTGGTATCCGGAAGTCGACCGACGGCTGATTTGCTAGGGCTTGTTCCATGAAATGCTTAAAGATCGGCGCCGCCACGCTGGATCCGGTGTCATTTGGTCCAAGCGTCCGTGGCTGGTCGAAGCCGACAAAGACGCCGACCGCGAGATCTGGAGAGAAGCCGACGAACCACGTGTCGAAATTGTCGTTCGTAGTCCCGGTCTTGCCCGCGAGCGGCTTGCCCAACTCGGCGATCCGACGACCGGTCCCTCGCAGGACGACGCCGCGCAGCATCGATGTGATCTGATAGGCCGAAGCCGGATCGGCGATCTGCTCGCGCGTGTCCGGGATGACCGGCGGCGCACCCCCGGCATAGCTTGACAGATTGCAAGCCGGGCACGGACGCACGTCATGGCGATAGACCGTCACACCATTCCGGTTCTGAATCCGATCGATCAGCGTGGTCTCGATCTTCTTGCCGCCGTTCACAAGCATGCCGTAGGCCGCCGTCAACCGCAGCGGGGTGGTCTCCGCAGCCCCCAGCGCGAAGGACAGATGCGGCGGGAGATTGTCGAAGATGCCAAAGCGCTCGGCATAATCCACCACCGTCGGCATGCCGATTTGATCGGCAAGGCGCACGGTCATGAGGTTACGTGACTTTTCGATCCCGACCCGCATCGGGGTGGGGCCATAGAACTCGTTCGAATAGTTGGTCGGCTTCCATTTCGGCAGGCCCGGCCCTTGGTCATAGACGAATGGCGCATCCAATATTTTTGTCGCCGGCGTGAACCCGTGGTCGAGCCCGGCCAGATACACGAACGGCTTGAAAGCGGAGCCCGGCTGGCGCTTTGCCTGGGTTGCCCGATTGAACTCCGAGATCTCCGGATCGTAGCCGCCGGACATCGCCAGGACACGGCCGGTGTGCGGATCCAGCGCCACCAACGCCCCGCTGACGTCAGGAATTTGCCGAAGCGCATAGGTGTTTTCGGGCGGTTCCGCGTTCGCTTCCCCTTTGGTCACCTGCTCGACCGGGATCACATCACCTTGATTCAGCACCTTGTCTACCCGGCTTGGCGCCCCGCCGACCCGCTGGTTCTCCCGCCATTCCCCGGCCCAGGTCATTTCGGAAAGGGGCAACGTGCCTTGGGTTCCATCGGCAAACCCGATGGTCGCAGCTTTGTCGTCCACCTGCAGAACCAGCGCTGTCCGCCAAGACCCAAGCCCTAGCGGTGCCTGGAACTCTTTCAGCGCGTCGCCCCAGCCGGCAACCACCGGCAAGGTTCCCAAAGGGCCTCGCCAGCCGTGGCGACGGTCATAATATTCCAAGCCCCAGCGCAGGGACTGGTCGGCCATGTATTGAAGGTCCGGATCAATCGTGGTTCGCACCGAGAGACCGCCACCGTACAGCCCGTCTTCCCCGTAGATTTCCAACAGATCGCGCCGCACATCCTCGATGAAGAAATCCGCGTCCGCGACCTCTGTCTCGGTACCCCGCTTGGCCCCAAGCGGAGCGTCCGCGGCAACCCTGGCTTCAGCCTCGGTGATGAAACCGCTTCTGCGCATTTGCTCGACCACCCAGTTCCGCCGTTCAACGGCGTTCCCCTGCTTGCGGAACGGGTGGTAATTGTTCGGTGCCTTCGGCAAGGCCGCTAGGTAGGCGCTGTCCGCGATCGTCAGTTGGTCCAGCGATTTGTCGAAATAATTCAGCGCCGCAGCCGCCACGCCATAAGAGCCCAGACCTAGATAGATCTCGTTGAGATACAGCTCCAAGATCCGGTCCTTATCCAGCACCCGTTCAATCCGGAGGGCGAGGATCGCTTCCTTGGCTTTCCGTTTGTAGGACACCTCATTGGTCAGCAGAAAATTCTTCGCGACCTGCTGGGTGATGGTCGATGCGCCAACCGGCCGGCGCCCGGTGCCGTAGTTCTTTGCGTTGATGAATATCGCCGAGGCCAAGCTGAAGAAATCCACCCCGGGATGGCTGTAGAAATCCTTGTCTTCTGCGGCGAGAAACGCATTTTTCAAACGATTCGGAATCGCCTCTATCGGAACGAACACGCGTTTGTTCTTGGCGAACTCCGCCACCAGTCGACCATTGCCGTCATGCACACGGGTGACGACCGGCGGCTCGTAATGCTCAAGGAACGCATAATCCGGAAGGTCCTTTCCGAAATGCCAAAACCCCCACAGCACGCCCGCCGTGCCGACGATCGCCAGCACGATCAAAAACGAGAGAAGTCTAATGATCCACCGCATTCCGGCACCGTCTCCAAATTCGCGCGGAGCTTAGCAGCACACGCGTGACACTGTATCAGAGTCTAGCATTTCAATGGAATATGACCGGAAGATGATCCACGCTAGGTCCCAAGCGCGCGTCAGCGCCGCGCGGATTGCATGCCCAGGAAGAACCGGTCGATCGAATCCGCCAATCCGGTTGCCAATTGTTCTCGCTTGGTAGCGTCGCGCAGGGTTTTCTCATCCTGAGAGTTCGAGAGAAAGCCGAGCTCAACAAGAATTGACGGCACATCAGGTGCTTTCAAGACAGCAAAGCCCGCAGACCTGCGTGGCCGGTTCAAGAGCCGGACACGCGGTCCCATTTCTTCCACCACCGTGTTCGCGAGTCGTGTGGACAGGTTCATCGTCCGACGTTGCGCCAGATCGATCAGAATATCCGTGACCACAGGCTCTTCGGTGCTGAAATCCATGCCAGCTATGATGTCGGATTTATTTTCCGAGGTCGCGAGAGACGCCGCCTCTTCGTCGGACGCATTTTCGGACAGGGTATATACCGACAATCCGCGCAGGCTGGTGTCGTCAATCGAATCCGCGTGCAAGGAGATGAACATCTCCGCACCCGCCCGACGGGCAATCGCGATGCGCTCTCGCAGCTGGATGTAAACATCGCTCTCACGGGTCAGGACGACCTTATAGCCGCCGCGCGATTCCAGCTCTGCCTTCAGCGCCTTGGCGACTTTGAGAACCAGATCCTTCTCATAGACCTTGGAGAGACCGATCGCACCCGGATCGACGCCGCCGTGGCCCGGGTCAATCGCCACCACCCGGCGGTTGTCACCAGGAACTGCAGGAGGATTGGGCGACGGTGTCGGGGTCACCCGCGGTGTGCGGTTGGCCATGCGCCGCTCAATTGAGGCTGCAGACGCGACGATGAACTCGTCGCGATCCGTTGGCGCAAGATCGAGAACCAAACGGTGGCCTTGCTCGCCAGAGGGCGGCAACACGAATGCGGCGGCCACCTTGAGCGGCGCTTTCGCGTCGATCACCAACCGAGAGGTTCCCGGCTCGAACAATCCGTAGCGCCAACCTGCAACAGATCCGACAGATCGGGTGCGCGCGGTCTTCGGCAGCTCAAACGAGACCTGCGGCAGGTCGAGCACGATGCGATAGGGGTCAGGTAGCTGAAAAATCGTGAAGCTCAGATCGTTCGACATGTCCAGAACCAAGCGGACCTTGTCCGGATGCTGACCGACCCGCAGATTGCTGATCACCGGGTCCTTGCCGGTCTGGGCGAAAACCGGGTGCGCCAGCCCGAAAAGGCCCATGGTCATCAAAACCACCAAGACGCAGATCGTCGATCGCGGAGTCAACACGACCCTCATCCACAAATCCTCGCCAATCCTGCCTGTCACCGCTCCAAACATCGGAGGACTATATCCAAGGCTGGCGCAGCAAACAACAAAAACCACGTCTTTTCATTAAACTATGACAACAGGCTTAGATGAGACGTTAGGACTCAAAACCCGAACATGAAACCGGAGTTACAGATCCCGCAGCACAGACCCGACGGACGGCCTTTCGCAAATGAGGCATTGTTTGTAGACGCATGGATAAGTATGGTGAGGAGTCCTCGGCGGTTGGCGTTGATGCTGGATAGATTTCCAGACGGCGCGCTGGACCTGAGGATTCCCAAATCGGGACCACCAAATAACGACGGCAAGGCTCTTGATTTTGCTGACAATTGTCAGAACTTGCCCCGCAGGACTAACAACGGTGAGATCTGCCTGTGAACCCGGACCGATGATGCGATTTACGTCGCTACGGCAGCCGGACATCCTGAATCCCTACCGCGCCCCTGATCGGGGTGTCGGTGTTGTATGGGTGGTAAGGACCGGGAGAACGGCGGCGACATGTCGGATCGGCAACGCAACAAGATCCGGACGTGAGAGCGGCAGGCACACCCAAAGAGTTCTCTTGAATTCGCATAAGACATCCGAATTGGACCGGCTCGCAGAACCCGTTTCGGCGCTTTCATATGGCGCCCGGCGGATCAGTTTGATGACCGAAATCCGACCCCGAGGCCGACTGCTCGGCCGAGGCTTTCCCCGTCATTCCCACCTTGGTTCGGTGCTTTTTACCCGGCCGTCTTCAGGAATGACCATACGACAATCCGCGCCCGCGGTTCCGCGACGCCCATCCTCTGGGGGGTCATCCCCTAAGCGAATGCGGCTCGGTGAAGCCGCGCTTTTCCGCATCATGGACCCGGCCAGCATGGCTCGACGTCCAATGCGGCGGCGCGCCACAGAGAGTAAGATCCATGACCAAACGCATGCTGATCGACTCCACCCACCCGGAAGAGACCCGGGTCGTGGTGGTCGACGGAAACCGCCTGGACGACTTTGACTTCGAGAGTGCCTCCAAGCAGCAACTCAAAGGTAATATTTATCTTGCGCGGGTGACGCGGGTAGAACCGTCGCTGCAGGCCGCCTTTGTCGAGTACGGCGGAAACCGCCACGGATTCCTGGCATTTTCCGAAATCCATCCGGACTATTATCGGATTCCAATCGAAGATCGTGAGGCTCTGCTCGCCGAAGAGCGGGAGCGCAATGCCGAGCATGACGACGATGACGATCACGACGAGGGTTCGGACGGCGATTTGGAGGGTTCTGGTGACGAGCCTGTTGAGGCGGTCTCCGAGGATGGCGAAGGCGAGTCCGACGGCGAGACGAGCGAGCGGCGTCCACGGCGAGCGCGTTCGGAAAGCATCGGCGGCGCCGATTCGATTGACGAGGTTCCCCGGAAACGTCGGGCACCGAACCGCCGGTACAAGATTCAGGAAGTGGTGGCCCGGCGCCAGATCATGCTGGTCCAGGTCGTCAAGGAGGAGCGCGGGAACAAGGGCGCCGCTCTGACGACCTACCTCTCGCTTGCCGGACGTTACTGTGTCCTGATGCCGAACACTGCGCGCGGCGGCGGCGTCAGCCGTAAGATCACCAGCGCGGGTGACCGCAAACGTTTGAAGACCGTGGTCGAAGGCCTGGATGTCCCCGAGGGCATGGCCGTCATCGTCCGCACCGCCGGCAGCGAGCGGACCAAGTCGGAAATCAAGCGCGACTACGAATACCTGCTGCGCCTTTGGGACGACATCCGCGAAACGACCTTGAACTCGTCCGCGCCCTGTCTGATCCACGAGGAAGGCAATCTGATCAAGCGATCGATCCGGGATCTGTACACCCGAGACCTCGACGAGGTTCTGGTGGACGGCGAGGAAGGTTACAAGATCGCCAAGTCCTTCATGCGAACCCTGATTCCAAGCCATGCAAAGCGGGTTCAGCCCTACCGCGACACCCATGTTCCGTTGTTCCATAAATATCAGGTGGAAAGCCAGCTTGACGCGATCCACAGCGCACAGATCGAATTGAAGTCAGGTGGGTACATCGTGCTCAACCAGACCGAAGCGCTGGTTGCGATCGACGTGAACTCCGGTCGCTCCACCAGCGAGCGAAACATCGAAGAGACCGCGACAAAGACCAATTTGGAAGCGGCGACCGAGATTGCCCGCCAACTGCGTCTGCGGGATCTTGCAGGCCTGATCGTGATCGATTTCATCGATATGGAGGAGAGCCGGAACCAGCATGCGGTCGAGCGCCGCATGAAAGAGGCCA
The DNA here is from genome assembly GCA_937891725.1 of uncultured Rhodospirillaceae bacterium. GTDB lineage: Bacteria > Pseudomonadota > Alphaproteobacteria > Thalassobaculales > Thalassobaculaceae > JANSYC01. Next base: position 6,449 of record CALAHL010000274.1, read on the forward strand.
TGAAATCCGACCGGGCCCGCATCCAGATCGGTCGGATCAGCCATTTCGGCCTGATGGAGCTGTCTCGTCAGCGACTGCGTCCATCCCTATTCGAGACCAGCACGATGGTCTGCCCGCACTGTAAGGGGAATGGGTTCATTCGCTCGATCGAATCCACCGCATTGCACATTCTGCGGGCGATCGAAGAAGAAGGCATGCGCAACCGGTCTGCCGAGATCTCGATCAAGGTCGCAGCCGGAGTGGCGCTCTATATTCTCAACCAGATGCGCGAGCGCCTGGCGGATATCGAAGCCCGCTACGGCTTCCGCGTGTTCCTCGAAAGCGACGAGAGCTTGGTCCCGCCTGATCACAAGCTTGATAAGACCCGGCCGAAGACTGCGGAAGAACGTCAGGCGTTCCAGGACGGTCTGAGCCAGTTGAAGCCAATCGAGATCGAAGACGAACCCGACATCGAGGACGAGGAAGACGACGACGAGGCGGAAGCCGAAGTCCAGACCACTGCCCGTGACAGCGGTCGAAAGCCCGAGCCGCAATCTGACGAGGACGATGACAGCCCTGCCGGTCGCCGGCGGCGGCGGCGGCGCGTTGGGCGGCGGCGCGGGGGCGCTGATCGCGGAACCGAATCTGACGGGTCCCAGGACGAACCACTCCCGCAAACCCAAACCACATCCTCCGAGGATGATGACGAGGATGGCGAGGAAACCGCCAATCAGGACGGCGCACGGGCTGAATCGGACGATGATGAAGACGGTCAGCAGCGCAAACGGCGCCGGCGTGGTCGTCGGGGTGGCCGTCGCAGATCCCGCCGCCGTGACGACGAGCAGGGTGGCGAGAATCAGGACGGCGAGTCTCAAGACTCCGGCGAGATCGAGGGCTCCGGCGACGATGCGTCGACGGACAAGCCTCAGAATATCGAGCCGCAGGTCGCTGCCGACGCAGCGGAAGCCGCACCTTTGGAGACTGCTGCCGCCGAAGCGTCCGCACCGGAAGCCGTCGCTGCGCTCGTGGCGGAAATCACGCCGGAGCACGAAGCCGAGCCGGTTCCTGAAAAGCCGAAGCGGCCCCGTCGCAGGACCAAGAAGGTGATTGAGGCGGAAGCAGCCGAGGCGAAGGCGGCCGAAGAGGCAGCCGCCGCAGAAGCGGCCGCGACCGCTGAGCCGGCACCGGAGCAGGCGATCACCGGCCAATCCGGAGCTGACGAAACGATATCCGAGGATCCCGGTGCAGAGGACAGCCCGGACGCCCAGGCGACCACGGACGAACCGACAAATCCGGCAATCCTGGTCCAGAAAATCGACGGGCCGACCGAGAAACCCAAAAAGGGTTGGTGGCGCCGCTAAGCCGGACCGTAAACAACGAGGTCACAATGATGCCGCCGGGGAACGCCTCTCGGCGGCATCGTCATATCTGGCGCCCGCCGTTGCGACTGAGTAGTGTTTTGAAATGCTTCCTGCCCGAGGAGATCCGAGATGGCACGCCCTGACGCTGTAACCGACGACGTGATCGCAGATTTCAAACGCGACGGTGCCGTGAAATTGAAAGGCCTGCTCTCCCCGGACTGGATCGCCGCCCTGCGCGATGGTGTCGAGCGCAACATCAGCGAACCGGGTCCTTATGCGAAGCGCTACACCCCGGACGGCAAGGACGGGTTCTTTTTCGGCGACTACTGCAATTGGCGCCGCATTCCGGAGTATGAAGACACCCTCAAGAATTCGCCCGCGCCTGATGCCGCAGCCACTCTGATGAATTCGGAGAAGGTGGTTTTGTTCCACGAGCACGTGCTGGTCAAGGAACCGCGAACCGCAGAACGGACGCCCTGGCACCATGACCAGCCTTACTATTGCGTCGAGGGCACCCAGACCTGCTCGCTCTGGATTCCGCTTGATCCGGTGCGGCGGGAGGTCTGCGTCGAGTTCGTGGCCGGGTCGCACCTCTGGGGCAAGCAATTCATGCCTGCCAAGTTCAATGCGGATCAACGGTACGAACGGGCCCCGAATGAACTTGAACCGGTCCCGGATATCGAAGCGGAGCGGGAATCCCACAGCCTGCTGTCCTGGGACATGGAGCCTGGGGATGCGATCGCGTTCTCGTTCCTCACTCTACATGGGGCACCCGGCAACAGCGACGGCGGCACCCGCAGGCGCGCCTTTGCCGCCCGATATGTCGGGGACGATGCGGTCTATGTGAAACGTCCGGGCGAAGTGTCCCCGCCGTTCCCCAATGTGCGTCTGGAACATGGTACGCCCCTGCGCGGCGAAGACTTTCCGGTGGTGCGCGGCTGATGCCGCAACCAGCAGCTTCTGAGACGCCAGCCGACTTAAATGCGAAAGCCCTGTCCCGGATGCTTCTGGTCTTGGGGCTGTTTTTCATCTGCGTGCAGGTCAACCGGTCTGCCGGTGGTGTGCTCGCGAACTACCTGGACACCAATCGCGGACTGAGCCCGACAGATATCGGAGCGATCTCCGGCGCGATGTTCTTTGCAGCAGCCGCAGCTCAACTGCCGACCGGTTTGCTGTTCGATCGGATCGGGGCCCGGTTGACGTTGGTCTGCATGTCGCTGATTTCGGTGGCCGGCATGACGGTGTTCGCGCTTGCCGAAACTTCACCTTTGCTGGCCTCGGGACGATTCCTGATCGGGTTCGGTCATGGCGGTGTGATCAGCGGGGTTTATCTGTTGGCAATGGGCTGGTCGACGCCTGAAGTCACCGCGCGATCGACCGCTGCCCTGGTCGGGATCGGCGGTGGCATCGGCGGCGTTCTGGCGACCACGCCGCTCGCGCTTTCCATGGATGCTTTCGGTCTCAGCGGGACGTTCCTGGTGCTCGCCGCAATCACACTGGCCACCACGCTGGCAATCTTCCTGCTGGTGCGGGATCGGCCATCGGACCTGAATGGTGGACCGCCACCGGAGCCGGAGACCCTCGCCCAATCGCTCGCCGGCCTGATCGGCGTGCTCGGCATGCCGCAGCTGCGACGGCTGTTTGTCATGGGAATCTGCTTTTCCGCCCCCTTCATGACCATCGGCGGGTTGTGGGCAGGACCATACTTCCGGGATGTCCAGCACATGAACGCTGAAAGCGCATCCTTCATGCTGTTGTTGCTGGTGGTGGCCCTGCATGTCGGGACCTATGCCTACGGCCCGCTGATCGGCCGGGTTCCGTCCCGCAAAGCCCTGATCCTTGGTGGGGTGACCGTCGAGGTGCTTTGTCTGTCGGTATTGGCGGCCTGGCCGACCGCACCTCTGGCGATTGCAGTTGGTGTGCTGTTCCTGTTTGGCTGTGCCGCCCCCTTCTACGTGGCCCTGGCCGCGCACGCTCGCGCCTTCGTGCCGGCCGGACGGGTCGGACGGCTCCTGACTTCGATCAACCTAATGGGACTGACCGGCATCTTCCTGATGCAGATGGCGACGGGAGCCGTGATCGACGCCGTCGACGCCGCAGGCGGTCCGCCGGAACTCGGCTACCGGCTGGTTTTCCTCAGCGTGATCGCGCTCCTGGTGATCACGGGTCTGATCTATGTGAAGCAACCCGAGAGCCCCTCCACATAGGACCCCACATTCAGTTCGACGCAGACTTCCGTGCCGACTCGATCAAGGCGACCAGTTGGTCGTGGTTGACCGCCCCGGGGATCAGTTGCCCGTCTATGGTGAATGCGGGCGTTCCCTCAATGCTGAGCGCCTTGGCCAACTCATAGGTCTGAGAAATTTGCGCCTGAACCTCACCGGAATTCATGTCCTTGACCAACTGCTTCATGTCGAGCCCGGCCTCGTTGGCGACCTGCATGATCACCTGCTCGTTCAGGCGGCCGCGATAGTTCAGCAGGGCGGTATGGAATTCAAGGTATCTTCCCTGCCGGTCCGCCGCCAATGATGCCCGCGCGGCAATGACAGACGCGTCCCCTAGGATCGGAAATTCCTTCATCACCACTCGTACGTCCGAATTGTCCTTCAGCATCGCCTGCAACGGTCCCAACATCGATTTGCAGTAGCCGCACTGGTAGTCGAAGAACTCGACCAATGTGACGGTTCCATCCGGGTTTCCGAGGACAGGGTCATCGGGATTGCGTTCGAGCGCGTCTCGTTTATCGACCAACGCAGCTTTCGCTAGCGCATCTTCTTCGGCCTTTTTGCGGGCCTGCATGATCGCAACGGATTCAAGAATAATATCAGGGTTCTGCAATATGTAGTCCCGCACAATCTCCCGAATTTCGTCTTGCTGCTGAGGTGTGAAATCCGATTTGGCGTCCTGCGCGTATGCGGGGAGCACCATCATACCTAGCGCAACCGTAGAAAATCTCAGGCCTTGATGATTAAAGAACGGCATTCAACCTCTCCAAGCTTGCGAATTTTGGTAAATTAGACATCAATAACGCTTCGATTCAAAATGACGATTCCGTGGGGGCGTCTCAAAATCAGGCTCGGCAGAGCACAATGCAGTCTGCCAAGTAAATTTCCTAACGTGTCACTCGGCACGCTGATAGATACGCATCGAAAGAGAGCCAAGAAGATGGCGGACCCGCTGATCCTGGACAGCCTGTGGATATTGATTGCATCGGCCTTGGTTCTGCTGATGCAAATCGGGTTCTGCGCGCTGGAGGCGGGCGTCGTCCGTGCCAAGAACACCATCAACGTTGCTGCCAAGAACATCACGGATCTTTGCGTCTCCGGATTGGCGTTCTGGGCCGTGGGCGCCAACGTGATGTTCGCGGACGGGCGGTTCGCCGATGGACTCCATGGGTCGGGAGCGAGCCAGTCGTGGGCCTTATCTTTTCTGGTGTTCCAAATCATGTTCTGCGGAACCGCCACGACCATCTTGTCGGGTGCTGTCGCTGAACGGATGCGCTACGGTGCCTACGCGCTCCTGGTCGCAGCCGTCACATTGGTGGTTTATCCGGTGACGGGATCTTGGGCTTGGCAAGCGATCGACGGCGGCAATCCCGGTTGGCTCGAAGCCCGAGGGTTCGTGGACTTTGCAGGCTCGACCGTCGTCCACTCGGTTGGTGGGTGGGCAGCCCTCGCCGCCCTGTTGGTGGTCGGCCCCCGCATGGGCCGTTTCGGGCCCGGGGCGGACAGCCCAATTCAATCCAGCAATATCCCAATGTCGGCGATCGGCGTCGGTCTGATGTGGGTCGGGTGGATCGGCTTCAACGGTGGCTCGACCTTGGCATTGAACGATCAATTGGGTGGTATCATCCTTAATACCATCCTCGCGGGATGCGCCGGCGGATGCGCAGCCCAGGTCGTCAGTTTGCTCCGAGACCGGAGCGTCTCGGTTTTCGCGCTTCTGAACGGCATCCTGGCCGGGTTGGTGGGGATCACCGCCGGATGCCATCTGGTCGACGGAGTGTCGGCGGTTCTCATCGGCGCCGTCGCGGGAGCCTTGATGACCCCGAGCTTTCTGCTGCTCGAGCGTCTCAAGATCGACGACGCCGTCGGCGCCATTCCAGTGCATCTGATTGCAGGAATTTGGGGCACATTGGCAGTTGCACTGCTGGCTCGACCAGGCAGCTTCGAGGTCTCGATTCTCGATCAACTCGGCGTCCAGGCCCTCGGCATCGCCGCGATCGGCGCCTATGCGTTTCCAGTTTGTCTAGTGATTTTCTACGTTCTCAACATGGTGATGCCACTGCGGGCTTCAGCAGAGGCCGAGATCGACGGGTTCAATGTGACCGAACACAACGCATCCAACGCCGTGAGCAATCTGATCATGGATATGGAGCGGCAGCGGCAAACCGGCGATCTGGGCGATCCGGTGCGGGTTGAGAACGGCTCGGAGGTCGAGACCGTCGCCATCCAGTACAATCGGGTCGTCACCAAAATCCGGCGGGATTCCAAGAAGCTCGAGAAAGCCTATGAGGAGATCCTGAAGGCGAAAGCAGCCGCAGAAAGCGCCAGCCTCGCAAAAACATCCTTCCTCGCGAACATGAGCCATGAGCTGCGGACGCCCCTAAACGCGATCATCGGCTTTAGCGAATTGATGCAGAACGAAGCTTTCGGCCCGCTCAGCGGTGACGGGCGTTACAAGGAATACAACGAGACGATCTACGAAGCGGGAACCCACCTGCTGTCGCTGGTGAACGACCTACTGGAGCATTCCCGCATCGAATCCGGACAGGCCGAAATCCGAGACGGCGATATCGATCTCGAACGTCTGATCAAGTCCATCGCCCGAATGACGCAAGATACCGCGAACCGCGCGGAGGTCGAGCTGTCGGTGGATCTGGACGACAACATGCCGGTCCTGGTTGGCGACGAACGCTTGGTGAAGCAGATCATTCTCAATCTGGTTTCAAACGCCATCAAATTCACAAATCCTAAAGGTCAGGTAAGGATTCTCGCCCGCCTTGAAGCGGATAACCGTATCGCTTTAGTCGTATCGGACACCGGTATTGGCATGAGCCGAGAAGGCATCGTCGAAGCCATGGAACCGTTCAAACAACTTCAGGACCATCACGCCAAGCAATATGCCGGAACAGGGCTCGGGCTGCCTTTGGTAAAGGCCATGATGAGGTTGCATGAAGGGACCCTGACCATTGACTCGATCGAAGGCCATGGAACCACAGCAACGGCCCGGTTCCCTGAGAAACGCACCCACGTCCGGCGCATCGAACCGCAAGCGCAATCCGCCGTTACGGACGGCCCCGGCACCTAGCAAGAAACGCTACTTCTTGCGGTCGATCTCACGCTTGGCCTGATCTTCGATATCAAGGGCACGCAAGGCGATGGCCGAGCCGGCGGGTACCTGGGATTGCGCCCGGCGTGCCTGTTCGACAGCGTCCTTCCAACGCCTCGTCCGTACCGCCTGTTCGGCCAGATCGAGAGCCGCTTCCGCCAAGCGCCCAGTCCGACCATTGGCGATCGCCCGTTGCCGCCAGAATTCAGGCCATTGAGACTCCCCGGCCATCGCGGTATCGAGCAGCCTCAGTGCTTCCTGATCCGCCTGCGGATTGTTCAAAGACAGCAGCACTCGCGCATATTGAAATGTCAGTTGGTCGTTGTTCGGCAATAGTTCGTGGGCTTTGCGATATGATGGCTCCGCCTCTACGGGTCGGCCGTTCTCGAAGAGAATTTGGCCGCGCAGTTCGTGGAAGAACGGATCAGCCGGTCGATCCGCAATCAAACCATCGGCTTCGGCCAAGGCTCTGGTGAAGTCCGGGATCTCGAAATACGCAATGGCTCGGGCATAGCGCGCTGGAAGGCTGGTGTGGGTTTCCGGATACTTTTGGAACGTCCGGCCGGGCGGCCGGATGAACGCAAAGAGCTTGGCGATCATGCGATCGTAGCGCTCTTTCTGGTCTGCTGTGGCTGGCTGTTTTGAATAGCGCGATTCGGTCAAATGGTTGCGTACGCTGTTGATTCGTTCGCGGGTCAGCGGGTGGGTGGAAAGATAAGGTGAGCGGCTCGACGCGCTCAACAGCTCCTGATCCTCCAGCGTGCCCAGAAAATCGGCAAGCCCGACTGAGGATTGCCCGGTCGCATCGAGATATTTCAGCGCGGCCTGATCTGCGGCTGACTCCTGGTTCCGGCTGTAGGAGAGGAACGACCGTTCAGCCACATTGCTGCCGCCAAGCGCAAGCGCCGCGCCCGCTCCGGCATTGCCGGAGGCCGCTGCCGCCACGACTCCAAGAACCGTTGCGATGATCGCCGCATTCGACGCGTTGCGGATGACATCGGAGGTCCGTGCCAGATGCCCGCCGGAGATATGCCCGGTTTCATGGGCAATCACCCCAATGACTTCGAGCGGACTGCGCGTCTCCAGCAGAAAACCGGTGTTCAAGAACAGATTCTGGCCACCAGCAACGAACGCGTTGATCTG
>CALAHL010000275.1 GCA_937891725.1 uncultured Rhodospirillaceae bacterium
AACCAATCAAGTATGATGAAGTGGTCTATTGTGTACGATTAATTTTGAGAATTGATCAACTAAAACTGTGGCCCCGGAGTCCAAACCGCGTCTATTCATTCGGACTCTTTGCACTCAGAGTGACCTCGATAGAGGGCAATGCCATCGTGCGTAACGCAGAATCAGGATGTTTGCAAAACAGGAGAGTCACATGAGGGTAGGGTTCATTGGGCTTGGAAATGTCGGCGGCAAGCTTGCGGGCTCCTTGCTCCGAAACGGCCACGCAGTGGTGGTCCATGATCTCGACCGTCACCGTGTCGTCGACTTCGTCGCACGAGGAGCTGTCGCGGCCGAGGGGCCCGCTCAGGTGATGCGGGAATGCGACGCCGTCATCACCTGCCTTCCGTCCCCCGCCGCGTCAGATGCGGTGATGCGGGACATGTTGCCGGAAGTGCGTGCAGGCAAACTCTGGATGGAGATGTCCACTACCGATGAGGTGGAGGTCAAGCGGCTCGGCGCCCTGGTGATCGCGCGTGGCGGGGCTGCCGTGGACTGTCCGGTCTCCGGGGGCTGCCACCGTGCTGCGACCGGTAATATTTCGATCTTCGCGGGCTGCGATCGGGCGACCTTTGAGCGGATCCTCCCGATCCTCAAGAGCATGGGGCGCCGAATTCTTCATACCGGCGAGTTGGGCACCGCTTCGGTTCTCAAAGTCGTGACAAATTATCTTGCCACCGCCAATCTGGTGTCCTGCTGCGAGGCCCTAGTGACCGCAAAAGCGGCCGGTATGGATCTCAACACAACTTATGAGGCGATCAAGATCAGCTCGGGAACCAGTTTCGTCCACGAGACCGAAAGCCAGGTCATCCTAAACGGCTCACGCGATATTTCCTTTACGATGGATCTGGTTGCCAAGGATATCGGGCTGTTCCAGGACGTGGCGGATCGGAGCGGGGTTCCTCTGGAGATCTCTCCCATGCTCCAGCACATCTTTGCGGACGGTATAGCGCGTTTCGGATCCCGCGAGCTCTCACCGAACATCATCAAGCGTCTTGAGGAAGCAACCGGCCTCGACATTCGAGCCCCCGGGTTTCCTCCGGAAATGACCGATGATGAGCCTGAGGCAAGCGGTTATGAAGTGGTTCCAGACCGGTCGGCGCGGTTGTGAAGTGACTTCCAGACGACCCGGATGGTCACGGAACGACCGGCTCAAGCGTCATATCGAGGTGTAGGTCCGATCCGGAATATGGGTTGGATGCGATCATCTCGTCGTTCAGTTCCACCCCCAACCCTGGTTCCGTCGACGGGATCACGTAGCCGTCCTCCCATTGGATCGAGGATTTGAGGACCGACATGTAAGGCCCCTCGAACCGTCCGATCGATTCAAGGATCAGGAAATTCGGTGAGCAGGTGGCGATCTGAATGTTGGCCGCCGCCACCACCGGGCCGCAATAAAGGTGGGGGGCGATCTGCGCCTGCCGGGTTTCCGCCATCGAAGCGATTTTCTTGGCTTCGAGCAGCCCGCCGACCCGGCCCAGGTTCATCTGCAGGATCGACGCCGCCCCCGCCTCCAACAGCCTGGCGAACTCGTGTTTGGTGC
>CALAHL010000276.1 GCA_937891725.1 uncultured Rhodospirillaceae bacterium
TATGGCGACGGCGAGTCCGAGGAGGTGTTCGGGGCGGCCTTTGAAGGCAAGCCGCCGGCCGGGATCAAGGTCACCTCGAAATGCCTGTTGGGAGACACCCCGCCGGATCAGATCGACACACGGCTCCGGGCCTCGGTCGCGACCAGCCTCAAGCGGCTTCGGATCGAGCGGCTGGATCTGTTCTTCCTGCACTCCAACGTGGTGCCGGACGATGGGGCGATGCGCAACCATCCGAACGCCGACACCCGGATGACGCCGTATTCGAATTTCACCGACCATGTGCGCCCGGCGTTCGAGCGGATGGTGCAGGACGGATTGATCGGCGCCTGGGGGCTGACCGGGATCGGCTATCCGCCGACCATCATGACGCTGCTCGGCGAGAGCCCGAAGCCGGCGGTGGTGCAGGCCATCGCAAACCCGCTGGACAGTGCGGGGGAGCTGCAGTTCTTCGAGGGCGAGATGCAGCCCCGCGACGTGATCCGGACCGCCAAGGAAAACGGCGTCGGCGTGATGGGCATTCGGGCGGTGCAGGGTGGTGCCCTGGCCGAAACCGTCGACCGGGATCTCCCGGCTGATCACGGGGTCATGCGGGACTACGCCCGCTCGGCCAAATGGCGGGCCCTGGCGCAGGATCTGGGAGAGGACGCCTCCGACCTGGCGCACCGCTACGCCCTGACGATGGACGGCGTCGATGTGGTGGTGCTCGGCATCAAGAACCGTGCGGAGCTGGACATGTGCCTGGCGGCCGAGGCGCGCGGCCCTCTGGAACCGGACACCATGGCGAGAATTGACGCCTGCTTCGATTAAGACCGCATCGTGTTCCGGTCGGTCCTGCTGTATCCTTTGATTGGATTTGATTATAATTCACGAGACGTGCCGGAACGGCATGCGACTCGAAGGATCGACCGTGACCGCCTTGCACGATAGCTCAGACGGAGACCCGTTCGCACCGGTCGGGTCTGAAACAAATCCGGACTCCGATGATATCAAACGGAGGAAACTGGAATCCGCCCGGCGTGCGGTCGATCGGCGCCTGAAGGACGAACGCCGGAAGAAACGGCGTGCACGGCGCACCCTGCGCCGGGTGAAATGGACAATCGGTGGACTGCTGTTCCTGAACGTGATCGCCTTCCTCGGGCTTGAAACGCCAAGCAACCCGTTGTCGATCTGGACCTATATCGGTCTCGACAAATTTGAGCATCTGTTGGCCTTCAGCGCGATTGCCGCGGTTCTGATCCCGCTGTTGGCCAGATGGCTGAGCCCAGCTCTGATCCTTCTGTCGGTCACCCTGTTCGGGCTCGTGACCGAGATCGCGCAGGCCTATTCGCCGGGCCGCACCGCCGATTTCGGAGATTTCGTCGCCGACCAGGTCGGTGTTCTGATCGGCTGGTGGATCGGCGTCTGGCTTCTCGGCAGGCTGCGCGCCCGGGCGGCCGAAGACGACGAGGAGTCCGCGCACCAGCCGCGCCGGCGAAGATAGCCGTCGACGCTCTATAT
>CALAHL010000277.1 GCA_937891725.1 uncultured Rhodospirillaceae bacterium
GGAGCCATGGTAGTCGAGATGGTCGCGGGTCAGGTTGGTGAACGCGGCAGCGGACAGCCGGACACCATCCAGACGGCACTGATCGAGGCCGTGGCTGGAGGCTTCCATCGCCAGATTGGTGACGCCCCTTTTCGCCAGATCGGACAGCAGCTGATGCAGCCGCACCGGATCTGGGGTCGTCAGGCTTGGGCCTTCCGGACCTGCGTCCAGCACCACGCCCAGGGTCCCGAGACTGCCGGAACGCTTGCCCAGGCCGGCCCAGATCTGCCGGGTGAAGTCTGCGACTGAGGTCTTACCGTTGGTGCCGGTCACCGCGACCACCGTTTCCGGCTGAACCGCGTAGAACTTGGCGGCCATCCGGGCGAGACGCCGGCGCGGCTCCGTGTCGGAAATGAAGGACGCGCGCTCGGTCACCCGGCCTTCGGTGCCGGGCAAGCTGAGAATGGCGGCGGCGCCCTGGGCGATCGCCTGCTCGATAAAGGCGCGGCCGTCCTGACGCGCCCCCGGCAGCGCCGCGAACAGCCAGCCGGGCCGCACGTCGCGGCTGTCCGCCGTCAGACCCGCAATCTCCGGATCGCCCGGCGCGAGGATCAGGGTGGGGGCTGTCACACCGTCGAAAAACTCAGAAAGTCGCATTGTACTTCCCTCCTTCCGACGGCACTTCAATCATCAACTCGCGGCGAATTTCGGGCGCGTTTTCGTCAACCGCCGCCACACCAAGGAGCGGGGCGGCCCGTTCGACAATCCGCTTGACCGCCGGAGCCGCAACCCATCCGCCGCTGGCGTAGCCGTGGCTGTGCTTCTGGCCCTTCGGCTCGTCGACCATGATCAGCACCACGTAGCGCGGCGCGTTCATCGGGAATGCGGCGACGAAGGACGAAATCAGGCTTTTCTTATTGTAACCGCCGCGCCCGCCCGGCTTCTCCGCCGTGCCGGTCTTGCCGCCGATCAGATAGCCCTCGGCGGCACTCTTGCGGCCGGTCCCGCCCAACACCACCAACCGCATCAGGCGGCGCATGTCGTGGGAGGTGTTCTCGGAGATCACCCGTTCGCCGGGGCCGGGAGCATCGGTCCGCAACAGGGTGATCGGCTGCTTGATTCCGCCGTTGACGACCGTTGCGACACCGGAGGCCAGATGCATCGGGCTGACCGAAATGCCGTGGCCGAACGCAATCGTCATCGTGTTGATTTCGCGCCAGGTGCTCGGCCACAGCGGGCGCCCCCGCTCGGGCAGCTCCAGCGGCAGTTTCCCGAGGAACCCGATCCGCCCCATGAAGGCCTTCTGGGCCTCGGTACCGGCGTCCATCGCCATCTTCACCGACCCGATATTCGAGGAATACATGAAGATCTCGGGTGTCGACAGCCAGCGCGCCTTGGGATGGTCGTCGTTGATCGTGAACCGCGAGATCTTGATCGGGTTGGTCGCGTCGTACCCGCCGGTCAGCGACGTGGTGCCCTCTTCCAGCGCCATCGCGGTATTAAAGATCTTGAAGGTCGAGCCCATCTCGTAGACGCCAAGCGACGCCCGATTGAACTCCGCCTCGTCCGGGATATCGCCGGAACCGTTGGGGTCGAAATCCGGCAACGAGACCATGGCGATCGTCTCGCCGCTGTCCACGTCCAGGACCACTCCGGTGCCGCCGATCCCTTCAAAGGAGATGATCTGCCGCGCCAGCTCCTCGCGCACGATGTGCTGAACCCGCAGGTCGAGGGACAGACGCAACGGATCCCGCCCGCTGCGCAGAACGTCGTCGAACGCCTGCTCCAGCCCGGCCTGGCCCATGCCGTCGACATTGGTATAGCCGACGGCGTGCGCGGTCAGCGGGCCTTGCGGATAGACCCGGCGCCATTCGTCCTGAAAGTGCAGGCCCGGAATGCCGAGATTGTTGACCTCGAACTGTTCCGTCGGCGTCAGGGTGCGCTTCAGCCAGACGAAGCGCCGCTCGGTCTTCAGTTGGGCCGCGACCTCCGCCGGGTTCAGATCGGTCAGCACCGTCACCAACCGCTGGGCGGCCCGGTCGGCGTCGAGGATCTCCTGGGGATCGCCGTACAGCGACGGGGTCCGCAGCGAGGTCGCCAGCAGCATCCCGTTGCGGTCCAGAATATCTGCGCGCCCGGTCGTCAGCGTGGATCCGGTCGAGGTGGCGACGTTCGGCTCGTTGTGATCGCGCAGAGCCGACAGCTCGATCACCCGTCCGCCCACCGCGATGAACCCGAGCGCGATCAGGCAGCCCGCCACCAGCAGCCGGTTGCGGCCGATTTCAATCGCCTGTTTGGCGACGCCGTCAATCTTGACCGAGCGGGAGATCGGCTTCATTGAACCCCCATCCCGACCGTCATGGCGACCGCCGATATGCGCGGCCCGACCGAACCCTGCTCCTGAATCGGCTGCAGGATCGGCGCGGAACGGGCCACCATGATTCCGCCCGAGATACGCGGCGCCCCGTGGCGCGGCCGCATTTCGGGCAGCGGCGGCAGATTGGCGGCGATCAGTTCTTCCTCGGTGATCCGGATGATGGTGTCGCCCGATTCGAAGTCCGGCATCCGCATCGGCAGCGCCTCAAGCGCTCCCAGCCGCCGTTCTTCCATCGGCACCAGATTCAGGTGACGGCGGACCAGCGCCTCCAACCGATCCGGACGGTTCAGATAACTCCACTCGGCCTCCAGCACGTGGATCGCTTCCTGATCCGCCAGGATGCCGCGATGCAGGGCCGCGAGCTGGTCTTCCTTGTTCTGGACCTCGTATTTCAGCAGGAACAGGGCGACACCGACGCAGGTTGCGATCAGGAACCAGATGATGGTGGAGCGGCGCATCAGGCTGCCTCCTCCCGGCCATGTGCCGGAGCGTCGGTCCGTTCCGCCACCCGCAGGCGGGCCGAACGGGACCTGGAATTGCGCAGGGTTTCCTCGTCGCCCGGCACGATCGGCCGGCCGGTGATCACGTGGAAGCTGGGCTTGGGGCCGGTCTGGGTCCGGATCGCAGCGGGATCGTGACGGCTGGGGCCTGCCACCTTGCCGGAGCGCGCCCGCAGGAAGGTCTTGACCCGCCGGTCCTCGAGGGAATGAAAAGAGACCACCGCCAGCCGTCCGTTCGGGGAGAGCAACCGCTCGGCGGCGTCCAGGCCATGGTCAAGTTCGTCAAGCTCTCGGTTCACGTGGATCCGCAGGGCCTGAAAGGTGCGGGTGGCGGGGTCGATGTTCCGCTCACCGGATTTCTTGCGCGGCGCGTGCGGTACCGACTTGCGCACCAGATCGGCCAGCATGCCGGTCCGCTCGATCCGGGCGGTCAGGCGGGCGGCGACGATGGCGCGGGCGATCCGGCGGGCGTACCGCTCCTCCCCCAGATGAAAGATGATGTCGGCGAGCTCGCCCTCACCGGCGGTGTTGACCACATCGGCGGCCGAGGCACCCTCGCGCTCCATCCGCATGTCGAGCGGGCCGTCGGCGCGGAACGAGAACCCCCGCTCGGCCTGATCCAGCTGCGGAGAAGACACGCCCAGATCCAGCGCGATCCCGTCGACGGAGTCGCATCCGGCCTCGCGCACCAGCCGGTCCATCTCGCCGAACCGTCCGGTCAGCGGCACCAGCCGCGCGCCGTAGGTCTCGGCAAGCTCGGTCGCCCGCGCGATGGCGTCCGGGTCCCGGTCGATCGCGAACACGGTGCAGTCGGCCGCATCCAGGATCGCGCGGGTGTAGCCGCCGACCCCGAAGGTGCCGTCCACATAGCGGCCGCCGTCGCGGGGCTGCAGGGCGTCCACCACCTCGGTCAGCAGAACCGAGACGTGATCCTGTGCATTATGATTTGGGATCCGGTTTGCGGTCCGGTCCTGGGGGGCGTCGGTCATGCGCCGTCTCCCCCGGGCTTGACGATCCGCAGGGTGGCGCCGGATTTCCGCGCCCGCTCCCGCGCCGCTTCGCGGTGGGCCTTGAACGCGTCCGGCGCCCACAGCTGGAAGCCCTTGCCGAGGCCCACGAACATGGCGGTGCCGTTCAGCCCGGCGAATCCGATCAGATCCTTCGGCAGCATCACCCGGCCGTCGCCGTCGACGGTGAGGCGCACCGAATCAGAAAGAATGGTTTGCAGGTTCTCGGCTTCTTCGGAAAACGCGTCCAGCGCGTCGATCGAGTCCGCGATCTGTTCGATCCGCTCGTCGCCGCAGCCTTCCAGACAGGGGTGTTTGAAGGACGGGTACAGGATCAGCCCGGTCGACTTTTCCTGCTCCAAGGCGGCGCGGAACGACGCGGGCACGGACACGCGGCCCTTCCCGTCGACCTTGTTTTCGAATGTGGACAGAAATACCGCCACTTCGTCCGCCCGCCGGGCAACCCGACGCCTCCTTGTTCTTCGGTATCCGCGACCCTTCGCGCCTTCTCCTTCTGCCCCGCTCCGGCTCCGGTCTCCCGCGTCCCCGAGCTGCAACCTGCAGCCACCTTCGCGAGCCCGAAGGGATTGCGGCCACCCAACCCGATGGCGCACGACCCCCCTTCACATGGGATTAATTGGGATATCATGGGTTTTTATGGGCGTCAACGGAAATACATGGTGGTTTCTTTGGATTTGTCCGTGAAATCAGAGGCTTCCTCACCGGATTTAAATCACGCGAAGACGAAAAATCCGGAAACAAAGTCCAAGTGATTCCAGTGATTTGTGAATATTGTTCTTGCTATGTTCTGATCTCAGGCGAGTCTGGAAACCGGCCGGATTCGCCTGGGACAGCGTGGAGCAACGGTGGAGCGGGGATGGAGTAAGTGTGGGGTGGCGCCCTTCGACAGGCTCAGGGCGATAAACGCGTGAGTCAGGGTGACAAACGCAACCTCACCAAGCCAAACACCCCAAAACAAAAACGGTCAGACGGTCTGTAAGCCGGGTTCTGTCACGGCCCCAGTTTCTCCGGCGTTGCCGCTGGAGACACGAGGCCGCAGACGACCATTCCTCTGGGACGGATGTCGCCATCCGCCTCACGCGACCAACCCGGACGACGACGCGAGAACGCGTCCGCCGGCACCTCCGAGGAGGCCCGGCCGGTCGTCCCTATTCGGTCTTGCTCCCGGTGGGGTTTACC
>CALAHL010000278.1 GCA_937891725.1 uncultured Rhodospirillaceae bacterium
CCGCGCCGTCAACGCACACAACGACGCACCATGGCGACTTCCCGACCTTGAGCGCAATGCTGGCGTCGCCTGTGATATCTGTGCGTGTGCCTCTTATGTGAGCCATCGCATCAAAGATCGCCTCGCTGAGCGACAGCTGCATCGCTGCGGCGAGTGTCGAGAGCGGCACGTCTGCGAGCGCCTCCGCGCCGTCTTCCCTAGACGTTTGCGTGCACTAGCCTCTCACCGCAGCAAGCCAGCCGGACCAGATCGCCTTGAGCTTGGCGACCTTGTCGTCCTCGTGACGCAGAACCTTCCAGACATCGTAGAGCGTTGCCGCCATATCCCAGGCGAGCCAGCCTGGAACCTGTGCGCCATAGGCGCGCCAGACCCGGATCCGATTGCGGTGAATGTAGAACCGCCGCCCGGCCGAATGGGTGTTCAGTCCACCGGTCAACGTGCCGTCCCGTCCGACGATCTCCTGAAACTCACCCAACCGGTGGCGCAGGACCGCATCCCCGATGCCGACGATCTCAAACCCGGCGGCCCGCAAACGCAGCGAGAATTCGACGTCCACATAGTCGATGAAATAGTCCGCTGCCATATTGCCGACCACGTCGAGCACTTTGCCTCGGATCAGGCTGCCCGAGGCGATCGCGAACACGCCGTTGCGGACCACGACCCCGGCAGCCATGGGTGTACGTTCCAGATCAAACCGCCCGAGAGCGGTTAGGAGGTACGGCTTCAAGCTGTCCTGATCGTCCGTCAATCGCGGGGTCAGCAGTCCGACCCGGTGCCGATCCGGGAGCGTGTTCCAGGCCGCGATCATGGCCGCGATCATCCCCGCCTGCGGCACACTGTCGTCGTCGAGCAGCAGAATCCAATCCGCCCCCTCCACCCGGGCGCACGCGAGGCCGATGTTCTGGGCCTTGGCCAGGCCGAGATTTTCGCTGTTCTCAATAAGAATTGCACGGTCATCGTCGGACGTCAGGTCTCGCAGTCGCCCAATCGTCTCCCGGTCGGAACCGTTGTCGACCAGCACCACCTTGTCGCACTGATCAAGCGCAGCGGTGATCACCTCGGTCAGTGTTTCATCTGGTCCATAGCTCACGATCACCGCGACCACCCGGCCTTGCGGCGGAGGCTCGGCGACACGCTGCGGCAGATCCGGAACCGGCCGCACATCGACCCCACGCCGCACATAGCTCCAGAGCGACCATGACAGCGCCCGCGCAAAAGCGGTATTCGAGACGACGGCCGATGCCTGAATCGCCCGCCGCTCGCGCACTGTCGCTCCAAGCCCCTCCAAGGCTTCGCCCACTGCCGAGAGCCGCGCCCAGGTCTCGCCGCGGACAGCAGTCACCACGGCAGCCGCAACCCCGAGTGCCAAGGCCAGGGGCGCACCCGCATACACCATCCAGCTTGGCAAGCCCCGCACCAAAGTCCAGATACGATTGCGGGTCGCGTGCCGCAGCACAAAATCCGAGGGAGCCGAGCCCGATCCCACATGTCGAACCCGCGCCGAAGGTGTCTGAATCGCGATCCATCCCGCAAGACGCAGGCGGACCGCCAGATCCACATCCTCGTAATAGCAGAAGAACCGCTCCTCGAATCCGCCCAGCGCCTCGAACGGCTCCCGCCGATAGAGAGCTGCCGCAGCGCAGACCCCAAACACCTCGCCTTCCGCAACAGGGCGGGCCGCGCGCCCCTTGCCTCCGCGCCAGGCCGCTCCAAACACGGTATAGGGATCGCCGGCACCGTCATAGATTCCAGGATCGGCATCCAAAAGTTGGGTCGAGCCGACCGATCCCGCTTCAGGATAGCGCTCGGCTGCAGCGACCAGCATCTCCAGCCAATCGGGCTCCGGGAAGGCGTCGGGGTTCAGGGTGACCAGATAACGGCCGGATGCCGTCTGCGCTGCCCGATTGTTGCCTGCCGCGAACCCGACATTTCGGTCCGAGTGGAGGTAGGTCAGCCAAGGTCTCTGAACCAGTCGCTCAACGGCGCCGTCGGTCGATGCGTTGTCCAGCAGGATAACCTCGAAATCCCGAGAGCTTTGCGCCTCCAGCGCCGCCATGCAGCGGGCCAGATCGTCACCGGAATTCCAGGCAACGATCAGGATGGAGACGGTTGGGGGAGCGGCATTCGACATGACGATCGGAAACTGGTCTCGCAATGGGTTTGTCCGCCCCAAATCCAGGAGCTCTGATGAAGCCTAGCACGCTTGACAGCTAAGGCCGCTGCACCCCGAATACCACACGCGCTTCCAAAGGTGAGTCCCACAGATGACCCGTGTCGTTTCCCGCTTCCCGCTGTTGCCGATGAGCCTCGGGATCGAGCGCTATCTGACTGTCCACACTTATGGGGAACCGGACATCCGTCCAAAGGCCTATCTGCAGGCCGGAATGCACGCGGGCGAACTGCCGGGCGTGCTGACGCTGCACCATCTGATTCGCATGCTGGACGCCGGTGAGGACGAACTGCTCGGCCAGATCACCATCATTCCGGTCGCCAATCCTATCGGTCAGAGTCAGATCGTCCTGGGTACGCTGCATGGGCGGTTTGGTCTGCAGGACGGGGTCAACTTCAACCGAGATTTCCCCGATCTGGCAGCAGAGGTGGGCGATGCGGTCGCCGGACGTCTGGGGCCCGACGCGGACGGCAATGTGGCGGTGATCCGGGAAGCGCTGCTCGACGCACTCGCCCTTCACGCCTCCGAAGCCGAGACCGAGGCGGAATATCTGAAGCTGACCTTGCTACGCATGTCAGCGGATGCGGATATCGCGCTCGACCTGCATTGTGACGATGAGGCGCTCAAGCACGTCTACATGGCACAGCACACATGGCCCGCCGGCGGCGACGTCGCGGCAGATCTGGGGATGCCGGTTACGCTGCTTGCCGACGAGTCGGGCGGCAATCCGTTCGATGAGAGTTTGAGCAAGCCCTGGTTGGATCTGCGTACCCGTTTCGGCGCGGATCATCCGATTCCGTCCGCTTGCCTGTCTGCAACGGTCGAGCTGCGCGGGATGGCGGATGTTGGCGATGCCCTCGCGGAAGAGGATGCGGTGCGGATCTATCGCCTGCTGCAACGGCGCGGGATCATCGCGGGCGATCCGGGACCGCTGCCGAAACTGGAGCGCCCCGCCCTGCCTCTGACCGGTATGGAAGTCGTTAAGGCCCCTCTGCCGGGCGTTCTGAGCTACCGGGTCCCGCTGGGCACCGAGGTGGTCGCGGGACAGCCGATCGCCGATCTGATCGATCCGACCGCTGACGATCCGGGCGAAGGTCGGATCGAGATCAAGGCCGGGATTGACGGCTATCTGTTCACCCGCCGCGCCCACAAATTTGTCTGGCCAGGCGCCATCATCGCCAAGATCGCAGGCGCCCGCCCGATCGAACGCCGGACAGGTCGCATGCTTTCGGATTGAGGATCTATTTCAGTAGATCCAGCATCCACTGCGGCAGGGCGAAAGCGCCCACATGGACCGCCGGGGTGTAGTACCGGGTCTTGATGCCCAAGGGCGAGAACCGGGCCGTCAGGCTGTCGACACTCTGATGCCGCTTGGCGGTATCGTCGGTCGCCCACCCGAAGGCCATATGGCCGCCCTGATAGGTCGGAACGGGGGCGATGTAGAAGCTGACATCGGCGAAGCTTTCGCCAAGCCGGTGCCACGAATTCACCACCTCGTCCGATTGCAGGAACGGCACACCGTTCTGCGTCACCACGATGCCGCCGGGGTTTAGGCACCGTTTGCAGTCCGCATAGAACGCGGCGGTGAA
>CALAHL010000279.1 GCA_937891725.1 uncultured Rhodospirillaceae bacterium
GATACCGCATGACCATGTCCCTCACGCGCGCGGTCGCGGGGGAGACCGGGGCTGATGGGAATTCTTGGGGGGCCGTGTGGCGCTCCGAGGAAGGACAGGAGTAGCCGATTGCTGCGTCCTGGATGATTGCGAACAACAAAAACCCGGAACGGGCGAGGCTTTCGAAGACACCTGGAGATGGAGAAGACATATGAGCGTGAACAAAATGATCATCGGGGCCGTTGTCGGCGCCGGACTGCTGGCCGCCCCGGCCTTTGCCGAAACCCTCAAAGTAGCCGCCGATGTCGGCTATGCGCCGCACGTGATGGCAACGCCGAGCGGCGGGGTCGAGGGCTATAACGTCGACCTGACCGCCGAGTTGGCAAAGCGCCTCGGTCTGGAATACGAGGTGGTCGATCAGGAATGGTCGGGCATTTTCGCGGGCCTCAAGGCAGGCAAGTACAAGGCCATTATCGCGCCGACCACGGTGACCGAGGAACGGGCCAACAGCATGCTGTTCGGTGAACCCTATTTCGAGGTGAACTACCAGTTCCTGATCCCAGCCGGCGCTGATCAGGTGACCTCGCTCGACGACCTGAAGGGCAAGATCATCGCGGTCAACAAGGGCAATTTCTACGACAAGTGGCTGAGCGAACGTGAAGCCGAATACGGCTGGGAGATCATCCGCTTCGGTAAGAACGCCGACGCGATTCAGGCGGTCGCAACCGGTCGGGCGGACGCCAACTTCGCCGGTGATACCGTGTCCGGCTGGACCGCGAAGAAGAACCCGCTGGTCAAGCCGTCGACCCTGGTGGTCGAGGGTGGCCTGGTCGGTGCTTTCGCGTTTGCCGAGGGCGACGAGGAGACCCGCAAGCTGTTCGAGGGTGTGCTGGAATGCATGAAGAAGGACGGCACGGTCGCCGCGATCCACGAGAAGTGGGTTGGCCAGCCGCCGATCGCCGGCGGGGCGGCCTACAAGGTCGAGCCGGGCATCGGCGTTCCGGGCATGCCGGGTTATCTGCCGGATGCGGACAGCGGCGCCACCTGCTGATCCGCTGACCTAAATCTGCCGCCGACCCGTGATCTGTCTGGGTCGGCGGTCTCCCTGAGCTCGAAAACCCTGTCCTGCAGCACCTGGAGGTCCCATGGCGCGTGTCGAACCCGTGGTCGAGGCAATCGCGATCCACAAGTCCTTCGGTGACGTGGAGGTGCTGAAAGGCGTGAACCTGACCGTCGCCCCCCAGGAACTGGTGTTCATCATCGGCCCGTCCGGCTCCGGCAAAAGCACGCTGCTGCGGTGCTGCAATCTGCTGGAGGAGCCGACCAGCGGCGTGGTCAGGATCACCGGTGAGGACATCACGGGCGTCGGCGTCGACATCAATCAGGTCCGTCAGCGGATCGGCATGGTGTTCCAAAGTTTCAATCTCTACCCCCACATGTCCGCGCTCGGGAATGTCTCGCTAGCGCTGCGCAAGGTGAAGAAGCAGCCGCGCGCCCAGGCGGAGGCCAAAGCGCACGAAGCGCTGGAACGGGTCGGTCTGGCCCACAAGGCGGATGCCTACCCGACCGAACTCTCCGGCGGTCAGCAGCAGCGGGTCGCCATTGCCCGCGCGATCGCGATGGAACCGGACGTGATGCTGTTCGACGAGCCGACTTCGGCGCTCGACCCCGAACTGGTGGGCTCGGTGCTGGAGGTGATGCGGGAGCTGCGAAACAGCGGAATGACCATGGTGGTGGTCAGCCATGAGATGCGCTTCGCCCGCGATGCTGCCGACCGGGTGCTGTTCATGGACGCCGGCATGGTGGTCGAGCAGGGCACCCCGGCCGAGGTGTTCGGCGCGCCCAAGCACGAGCGCACCAAGGCCTTCCTCGCCAGTGTCAGCGGCCATTAGGGGGGCATCGCGGTGGACGTCTTCCTGGACGAATTCTTCAATGCCGAGGTGATGCTCAAATACCTGCCGGACATCATCGACGGCTTCTGGGTCACTCTGTGGCTGGCCTTTCTGGTGGTGATCAGCGGATTGACCATCGGTCTGGCTCTGGCGCTCTTGCGGGCCTACCAGAACCCGTTCGTGAACGCGGGCATCATTCTGTTCGTGGATCTGTTCCGCGCGCTGCCGCCGCTGGTGATCATCATCGTCGGGTTCTTCGGTTTGCCGTTTGTCGGGATCCGGTTGTCGGGGTTCCTGATCAGCTGGCTGTCGCTGACCTGCGTGCTGGCGGCCTTCACCGAGGAGATCTATTGGGCCGGGATCACCTCGGTGAACAAGGGCCAGTGGGAAGCGGCGCGGTCCACCGGGCTCGGCTTCGGAGGCACGCTGTGCTTCGTGGTGATCCCCCAGGCGATCCGGATGACCATCCCGCCGCTGACCAACCGAACCATCGCGATCACCAAGAATACCGCACTCGCCTCGGTGGTGGCGGTGCCGGAGATGCTGACGGTGGCGCAGACCTCGCTGGCCTACGCGGCGAACACCTCACCGCTGACCCTGGCCGCAGCCGGGTATCTGCTGATCTTTTTCCCGCTGACCATGCTGAGCCGTTGGATCGAAACGCGCTTTGCGTGGAAGCGATAGGGGGCTGGTCATGGTCGAATGGGAAGTCATCCGGTTCAGTTTCTTCAATCTGGACACCCTCCTGGAAATCTGGCCGATGCTGTGGCGTGGCTGGTTGGTGACGCTGCAGCTTTGCGTGGCGGTCGTGCCGCTCGGATTTGTCGCGGGCACCATCCTGGCGACTATCTACAGTTTTCGGATCAAGCCGGTGAACACGGTTCTGATCGTGTATGTCGATTTCTTCCGATCGGTTCCGCCGCTGGTCCTGCTGATCTACGTGACCTACGGAATTCCGCTGCTGTTGGGCGCCGACATTGATGCCTTCGTGGCGGTGCTGTTCGCGTTCACGCTGAACTCGTCGAGCTATTTCGGAGAGATCGTTCGGGCCGGGATCGAGAGCATTCCGAAAGGCCAGATGGAGGCCGCGCGGTCGACCGGCCTCACTCGGCTGCAGGCGATGCGCTACGTGATCCTGCCGCAGGCGCTCAAGAACGTGGCGCCGGATCTGACCTCGAACACGATCGAGCTGATCAAGGCGACCTCGATCGCCAGCGTCGTGGCCTTGCCGGAGCTGCTGCGGATGGGCCGCGTGGCCCAGGGACTGGTCTACAACGCCACCCCGTTGATCGCGGTGGCGGTGATCTATCTGATCATGCTCTGGCCGATGGTACGGCTGCTGAGCCGGTTGGAGCGGCGTATGATGTCGTCGCGCTAGGCTTGCATAAGTTCGATCGCCCTTTCACGGGCTCAGGGCGCTAAAATCAAAAGACGTATCGGGGCCGGCGCGCGTGACCCCGAACTAAGGGAGAAATGAGATGGCGGATTATCTAGACGAGGTCTGTGGGTTTCTGGCGGGTTGCCGGTTCGAGGATCTGTCGGAAGGGGCGGTTGAGCGTGCCCGGCGGGTTCTGGCGGACAGCATGGCGGCGATCTCGGCGGGAAGCCGGGAACCGGAGGTGATCGCCCTGACCGAGAAGGTCGCGACCTGCGGCGGCCCCGCCATGGTGATCGGCGCCGGGATCCGGACCGAGCCGGGAAAGGCCGCGTTCCTGAACGGCACCGCCGGCACCTTCCTCGAGATGGACGAGGGCAACCAGTTCAGCCGGGGGCATCCCGGCATCCACGCGATCCCCGCCGCTTTGGCCTATGCCGAGGCACATGGCACCTCCGGAAAGGAGCTGCTGCTGGCCTTCGTGCTCGGTTATGAGATCGGCGCCCGGATCGG
>CALAHL010000280.1 GCA_937891725.1 uncultured Rhodospirillaceae bacterium
GAGGAGACCCGTCGGCCGGAACGCGCCACGCCGCTCGAGATGCCGGAGCGGATCGAGTTGGACGGGTTGGTGCTGCGACGGTTGCGAGAAGGCGACGCGCCCGCGACCTTCGAGCGCTATGCCTCCGACCCAGAGGTCTGTCGCTGGCTCGGGATCAAGCAGGTTCGGGCCCGCGTCATGGAGAAGGCGGGACTGGTTCGAGAGAGCCGCCTGCGGCGCTATGCGATAAATCCCAATGTGTCGCTCGAGCCGACCGACGCTCTGCTCTATGCCAGGGTGCGCGATTGAGCCCGTCGCTTGCGGTTTGACTCTCCGGCTGATATCCGACGCACGCTGAGTCCAACATCGGATGCACCGCATGCTGCGCGCGCTTTATGACCGCACCCTAAGAGCCTCGGCTCATCCGCATGCCGAACGATGGCTGGCGGTTGTGTCCTTCATCGAAAGCTCGGTTTTCCCGATCCCGCCCGATGTGATGCTGATCCCGATGGTGTTGGCTGACCGGACCAGGGCCTGGCGGATCGCACTGATCTGCACGGTCGCGAGCGTTCTGGGCGGGGTTCTGGGCTATGCGATCGGCTCGGTGTTCTTTGAGCTGATCGGCCAGCCGATCCTTGATTTCTACGGCGCCGACGAGAAATTCCTGGCGTTCCAGCTGAAGTTCACCGAGTGGGGGGCCTGGGCCGTCTTCTTCGCGGGCATCACCCCGTTCCCGTATAAGGTCATCACGATCGCCAGTGGCTTCGTTCATCTGGACCTGATGATCTTCATGGTCGCCTCGGTCCTGGCGCGGGGCCTTCGGTTCTTTTTGGTGGCGGGACTGCTGTGGTATTTCGGGGAGCCGATCCGAACCTTCATCGAGCGCCATCTGGGCAAGCTGACATTGGTGTTTTTCGTGCTGCTGTTGGGTGGTTTTCTGGTGGTGAAATGGCTGATCTGATCGCGAATCCCTTGCGGGCCGGAACAACCCAACTGATTGCGGCCGGATCCGCCTTCGCGCTGGCGACCGCCCTGGTCACGCAATTCGGCTTCGGCTACGCCCCATGCGAGCTATGCATCTGGCAACGCTGGCCCTATGTGGTCGCCATCGTGCTCGGCATCGTGGGATGGAAGGTCCGGAGTCGCGCGGACGCAACCGCATTCGTTCTGGTCGGGGTCACCCTGGCCGTCATGATCGATGCCGGGATCGCCGGGTTCCATGTGGGCGTCGAGCAGGGCTGGTGGCAGGGTCTCGCCGGCTGCGGTGCCAGCGGCGGCGCGGACAGCCTGGACGACCTGCGCGCTCAGATCATGTCGGCGCCGTTGGTCCGCTGCACCGACGTGGCGATCACGGTCCTGGGACTGTCGATGGCGGCCTGGAACGGGCTTTTCGCCGCAGGGCTTGCGTTCCTTGGGCTACGCGCCATCCTCAAGGGATAACCGCCGCGCACTCACGGAGATCGAGAATGTCGAAGGCCTCGCCCAAAACCTCGCCCAAGCGGACCGCCGCCGACGCCTTGCCGGGCGATCTCAGCAAGGACGAATTGGTCGACCGGATCATCCGCGTCGATCACGCAGGCGAGTTCGGCGCGCAACGGATCTACGAGGGACAGCTCGCGGTGCTTGGCAAACGGCGGAGCGCCAAGACCATCCAGCACATGAAGGCGCAGGAGGAGGTCCATTTGGCGGCGTTCGAGGAGATGATCCGCCGCCGCCGGGTCCGTCCGACAATCCTGCATCCGATCTGGAACATCGCGGGATTCGCGCTTGGTGCCGGCACGGCGCTGCTGGGTGAAAAGGCGGCGATGGCATGCACGGTCGCGGTCGAGGAGGTGATCGACGATCACTACCGGCGACAGGCCGAGCAGCTCGGCGATGATGAGGCTGAACTGCGCGGAACGATCGAGACGTTCCGGGCCGAAGAGGAAGAGCACCGGGACATCGGCAAGGAACACGGCGGTGAGCAGGCGGTGGGTTACCCGGTGATGCGGGCCGCCATCCGCGCCGGCTCCCGCGCCGCGATCTGGCTGAGCGAACGGTTCTAGAGCGGGACTGCCGTTAGATCTCGTCGCAGCGCACCCGAATCAGATTTCGCGCAAACGGCGGCGGACGGCTGGGGTCTGGCAGCGATATATCGTAGAGCGCAAGCCCAAGCACAGTGTCGACCTTGCCGTCCCGTGACGCCATCGGCAGGAGCAGCCGCTCCGCCGCGAAACTCCTTACCGCCGGCTGCCATTCCGAGAAACTGCCGTATTGGATCAGCGGCGTTTCACGGACCAGTTTCCAGCGCTCGAGCAAAACCGGATGGTCAAACTCGCCAACAATCTCCCGCAGGGTGAGGCCGTTTATGCTGCGACCCCAGTTTTCATTGATCTTCTCGCCGGCCAGCTGACAGACGTAGTCGCCCCGCTCCGGTTCGTATTTATAGATCCAGGCGAACTCCAGGAGGCGCGGAACATCCAGCGGCTCGAAATCATGACGAAACGGCACCAACCGGCTCCCCCTCGCCTGTTTCCAAGCGGCCAGGAAATCCAATATTCGGCGATCCGCGCCCGGAAACTTGGCGCTGACAGAGTCGGACATTGAGCAACTCATTATTTGGCTGGAACTATTTGGCTGGGACTATTTGGCTGGGACTATTTGGCTGGGAACGGCACGGGAACGCGACGCTGTCGCATCTCCATGCCCAGGTTCCTGATCAACTAGGTCCATCAAGAAAAATTAAAAGGCCGGGGTGATTTCCGTGTAGAGATCCAAGCTGTCCGG